>JAKEFK010000218.1 GCA_022616075.1 bacterium | reverse complement strand
TTCTTCTTCTATCTCCTGATCTCTTGTTTATCCCCCCATCTCCCTTCTTACACCAAAAAATGTTTACAATATTTTATTAACATTCGGAGACTTAGAGTCTAAGCAAAGTAGAGCGGACGTCTCATCTGCGACAGCACGCAGGCGGGACGCCCGCGCTACATTGTTTAAGGCACTAACTTCAACGTGCCTTCGGCATTTGCTTGAATGCGCGAACGGTCCCACAGCATCGGATGGTATTCCATTTTGCTCCACGGTTCGGCCATGTCGATGTAATGCGGATGAAACGGATGGCCAGATTGGCCTGTGGTGTGTATGGCAAAGGAATTGTTGAAGTCGGAGAGATCTACGATCATCCTCATGGAAGGAAGCGCCGTCACCTCATAAGTTTCTTCCGCATCCCAGCTTGTTGCGTTTATCACAGAAGTTCCGCCGCCTGTGGAAAAGGGCCCACGATTAAACAGGCGTTCCAGAATCAGTATTCTTGAACTACCAAAACTTTCGTTTCGGAAAGTCACTGTGTGCAAGTCTCCCCAGCGCCACGTAACAGGGTCTTTGCCGAAGCGTTTTTCCATTTCTAAAACCGCTCTGTTGAAAGCTTCCTTCAAAATGTCGTCCCGTTTTTCATTCTTCGTGGTCTTCTGATTGTCCCACCAGCGGCTCTCCGGCTGTTCCAGAAGCAAGCGAATCACTTCAACCCAGCGACTTCCGCCGCCCGGACGCATCCCGGCAGGGATATCATCGTAAAAAGTTTGTTCCAATAAATTTTTCCAGAAAGCTTCGAACAGTGCTGCTGATGCTGAATCAGAATTCTGCTGAAAATCCCAATCTTCCAAAAGCTTGAGGGTTTTGACGAGATGCTCTTCCTGAATGTGAAGATTCATCAGTGCCGTTACAAGATATTCCGCATTATAGTTTTTGTTATCGGATTGCATGTTCTTCACAAAGTTCACATCGATGCGATCCTTTTTTGATTCGATCAATTCCACAATGCGTTTCGCGCGCCAGCCATAATCCCAATCCATGGTAACAAGAGGGCCAGATTCCTGCGGAAGAAGAGCATTGTTTGCGGTCGCAAAATATCCGTTCGGGGGATTGATGTCGCGAGGCAATGATTCGAATGGAATAAAGCCGGTCCATTCGTATTCGTCTGTCCAACCGGGAACCGGATAGCGGCCATCTCCTTTTGCGCGAACGGGAATTTTTCCGGGACACTGATAACCGATGTTTCCATCCAGATCCGCGTAGATCAGGTTTTGCGAAGGAACGTCAAAATTCGATGCCGCTGTTCTGAACTCATCCCAGTTTTTTGCAAGGTTCATTTTCCAAATAGCGGGAAATGTCGTAGTCGGATCGAGAGCTGTCCAGCGCAAAGAAATCGCGTAACGTGGGGGCATTTCCACGGTCGCCGTCCGTTTGATGTTTTTTGCGCTTTTGGAGTAATCGGACAGCACCGGTCCGTGTCTTGTGTATCGAATCTTCACTGGCACGGAAGTTCCATCAGGGAACCTTATATTTTCATTGACTTTTTCCATATCACGCCAGGTTCCATTCACCTCATATTGGTCCGGATTCTCTGGATTCACTCTTTCAACAAACAGATCCATAACATCCGGACCGACATTGGTGAAGGCCCATGCGATCCGCTGGTTATGTCCGATGATGATACCGGGCACTCCAGCCATAGAAAATCCAGCAACGTTAAACTGACAATTCTCCGATTGAGGGAGACATTGCAGATGAACCTGGAACCAGATGGATGGCATTTGAGCTCCCAGGTGTGGATCATTTGCCAGCAGCGGTTTTCCGGTCTTCGTGCGATTGCCGGAAATCACCCAGTTGTTGGAACCAAAACTGGATTCCGGATCGTGATTCAAAGGAAGGTTCTCAAGCAAGTAGCCAAGGCCATCTAGTGGCGCAAGCATGTTTCCTGTGATTGCCGGTTTTGCAGGAAAGCGTGTAAGAATGAAAGGGTTGATCGATGGGTAAGGAGGAAATAGTTCTTCCACCTGTTTGTGTGTCATGTGCTGCAACAGTCTTGCGCGGGAAGTCTCGGTGGATAGATTCATTCCAAGATCCCAGGACATCACTTTTCCCCACACGATGCTATCCAGAGGGGTCCATTCCTCCGCCTGATAATTCCTGTTGGTTATCCGCAAAATCCCATGTTCCAGGCTCAGCTTACTCCCTTGATGATCAGTGAGATATGCGTTAACGCCTTCGCAGTATGCTTTCAAAATAGAAAGCGAGACTTCATCCAGCAGTTTCACTTCTTCTTCTGCAACACGCGACCAACCCATCATGCCCAAGAACTGATCCGTTTCCAATTGCGACTTGCCGAATAGTTCCGATAGGCGCCCTTTGCCGGTGTGTCTCCAGAAATCCATCTGCCAGAAACGTTCCTGTGCGTGGATGTAGCCCTGCGCGCGGTACAAGTCATCCCGGTTCTGGGCATAAATATGCGGGACGCCATACTTATCGCGAATCACTTCAACAGAGGCTTTCAGCCCAGAAAGTCGAACCTGACCCTCGATTTGGGGAAAGGATCTTCGGATGGAGAAAACCAGGAAAGCTGCCAGTAAAAAGATGAGGCAGAGAATTGCAAGAAGTAGTCGTTTTAGGGTTCGTAGTAGCGAATTCATTCGCTATTTTTCACATTCATTCATAGCGACTAAAGTCGTTATTACGAACTACTCCCAGCCGAGTTGACGTTTCGCATCCTCGCTCATCATTTCGGGATTCCAAGGCGGATCAAACGTCAATTCGACTCTTGCTTCTTTGATTCCGGGAAGTCCCAGCAACTTTGAGCGGACGTCTTCTGCGATCATCGGTCCCATTCCGCAACCCGGGGCCGTCAAAGTCATTTTTATATTGACTCTTTCCTCTTCCATACCGACGTCGTAAATCAGTCCCAGATCCAGCACGTTTACTGGAATCTCCGGGTCAAAACATTTGCGTAGAACTTCGTCCACTTGCTCACGTGTAACCATAAATATCGCTCCTGAGTTGTTCATTATCGTTTTCCAACGACAGAGTGTCAAATTTCTTGGCGACTTGGCGTCTTGGCGGTTGAGCGCTAAAAAGTTACAATCGCAACATGGAAAACTACCGGAAAGCGCTTCAACAACTCGAAGACTGGATGGTCGACTACTGGGAGAACGGCCAGCGCTACCCGGTGCTTTCCCAGGTGAAGCCCGGTGAAATCATCGAAGCTCTGCCTAAAGATCCGCCGCGAACACCGGAACCCTTCGAGCGCGTACTGGAAGACTTTCAAAAAATCATCCTTCCCGGTGTTACGCACTGGAATCATCCCAACTTCTATGCTTACTTTGCGATCACAGGCTCCCCTCCCGGCATTCTGGGTGACATGTTGTCTACGGCCTTGAACATCAATGCGATGCTCTGGAAAACATCGCCTGCTTCTACCGAATTAGAAGTCGTGGTGCTGGATTGGCTTCGTAAAATGCTGGGAATTCCGGTTCCTCTTTTCGGAATCATCATGGATACGGCATCCATCGGCACTTTTTGCGCGATGGCAGCCGCACGCGAATCGCTGGATCTGAAGATTCGGGAAGAAGGATTGGCGGGTCGCGCGGATTTACCGAGGTTCCGGGTGTATTGTTCGGAACAGGCCCACAGCAGCGATGACAAGGCGGCAATTGCGCTCGGCTTCGGGCTGCGAGGTTTGCGCAAGATTCCTGTCGATCAGGAATTCCGGATGCGTCCCGACGCTCTCGATCGGGCAATCGAAGAAGATAGGAGCGAAGGGTGGCGTCCTGTTTGTGTGGTCGCGACAGTCGGCACCACTTCCACCACCAGTGTTGACCCGGTTCCGGAGATTCTGGACGTGTGCAGGAAACAGAACGTATGGTTGCACGTGGATGCGGCGTACGCAGGACCTGCTGCAATTCTTCCTGAAAAACAGTGGATATTAAAAGGATGCGAAGAAGCCGACTCCTTTCTGCTGAATCCTCATAAATGGATGTTCGTACCGTTTGACTGCACGGCCTTCTACACAAAACGTCCGGAAGTTCTTCGCCGCACATTCAGCCTGGTCGCTGAATATCTGAGAACAGGGGAAGAGGGAACTTACGACTTCATGAATTATGGACTTCAACTGGGAAGGCGATTTCGAGCGCTAAAACTCTGGATGGTGATCCGGATGTATGGAGTCGAAGGAATCCAGGAAACACTCAGAAAACATATTGCGCTTGCAGAGGAGTTTGCCGGATGGGTCAAAGATTCCGATGATTTTGAAATGATGGCGCCCGTTCCTTTTTCCACTGTATGCTTCCGGGCGAAACCTTCCGGCTATCCCGAAGAAAAGCTCAATGAACTGAATGAGAATCTTATGCACGCGGTGAATCAAACGGGGGAAATGTACATCTCACATACGAAATTGCACAACAAGATCACTCTCCGTCTGGCTATTGGTAATATGCGCACTGAAAGAGCGCATATCTCCCGGGCATTCGAACTTCTGAAATCGCATCTTGGTAGCTTAAGGAGGTAATTGCCGGGCAAATTGCCCGCCAAAATGACAATGAGCGCCGAAATCGAACTTCTTCAGCGCGCGAGATCAGGTGATCAGCTTGCTTCCGAAGAGTTGTTCGTAAAGTATTTGAAAGAATCCAAATCGATTCAGGGATTATTGCGCCATTCCCTCTCGAATCCGGACGACCGGGAAGAAATACTACATGAAATCTATTTACAGTTAATCGGCGGCCAGAATACTTTTCGTGGCGACGCGCGGTTGAGCACTTATATTTATCAGGTCGCGCGGATCACAATTTTTCAGAAATTCAGAAAAGAAAACACTTTGAAACGGGGGAAAATATATCGCCGGATTTCAGAGCCGGTGGATATCGCGGATAGCGAGCAATCCAGTCCGGAGTATTTTTATAAGATCAAGCAGGGGCGCGAGATCATTTCAGAAATGATCAGCAGATTGCCGGAAGCTTACCGGGAAACACTCCGGCTTCGAATCCTGCAAGATTTCAGTTATGAAGAAATCGCTGAAAAGTTGAAGATTCCATTAAATACAGTTTCCACAAAGATTCACAAAGGCAAAAGGCTTTTAGCGCTGGCATTTAAGGAGAAAGGGTTGACGGAAGTTTTTGACCTCTAACGGCAACTAAACCACGAGAAGGATGATGAATCAAGACAAGAATAATTGTATCGAGCCGGATCTTTATACGTCCCATGCCGCTGGCTCTTCTTTAGAAGAGACAAGAGCAGTCTTGCTTGGAAATTATGCTGGGAAAGAGTTGGATCCTAAGCTCGAAACGATCCTGCGTGAGCATTTGACGCGTTGCGCATGTTGCTCGGAGTTTGTCAGTCAACTCCAGGAGCTTGAGCAGTTTCGCGCAAATGACATGTCGGTTGTTCATGCCAGCTGTCCTCCCAGCCTCAACATGGACCGGTTTTTGTTTCAGCCCGAAGAGCTACTGGGCGGCGAGAAGGAACGCATTTCCCAGCATCTGAAGGAATGTCCACTTTGCAAAGAAGAAACAGATTGGCTGAAGAACCTGGAGCAGCCCAAAACGATTCCATTCAGTCCGCCGCGAATGAACTGGTTGCAGTACGCCTCGGTTGCGGCCGCTCTGTTTTTTATGACGCTTTCCATCATCCTGTTCTGGCAAAGAGCTTCCGTACAACAAACGGAGAATCGCCTGCGCGCGCTTGCTGTAATCAAAGAACCGGATCAGATCAATTATGTGGATCTGAAAAACTTATCGGTTTCACTTCCGGAAAAAATGGAAATTCTTTACGACCATGGCGTGAAGGCCCTTCAGCAACAAAGATTCCAGGAAGCGATTCGAAATTTTGAGCTCGTTGCAACAGCTCATCCCGATCATTCTGCAGCGATTTATTTGCTGGGATACAGCTACTATCAGATGAATGAGCCAGAAAAGGCGTTCGCTCTTTGCGATCGCGCTGAAAAGATAATCCCTCATTCGATGGAACGGTGTTTATCGCTGGTCCATATCGCTTTAAAGACCGGAAACTTTGGGAGAGCGGTTCAGGAGATCAACGGTCTTCATCATGAAGCTCCCAATCATCCCGAAGTTAAGGCGCTGTATGATCAAATCACCTCGGTTACGCGCGGTAAGATACTGAAATTGTAAGCAAAGTAGCGCAGGCGTCCCGCCTGCGATTCCGCGCAGACGAGACGTCCGCGCTACTTGTAAGCTTTCAGGCCCGTTTTACGATCGCCGAAACAATCCAGATCAGAAACACAATTGCTGCCACCCATAGCGCAAAGAAAAACAGTTTGAAGAAAAGAAACTTGATCACGCCCAGGGCAATGACAAATGCAATAAACAGCAACAGTGCCCGAAACAAAATCTTCATTTTTGAATGACCTCACCTATATTAACGTAAACAGCACAGTAAAAGTTTTTGAACCGCCAAGACGCCAAGAGCCAAGGTAGAAATCTCTCTTTTATTTCTTGGCGTCCTTGGCGCCTTGGCGGTTTTGAGTCTTATAGAGCTCCCGGATGTGGCGCAGAGCCTGGTCGTATTTCCCTGATTTGAAATCGGGGAAGCCCCACACGAAGGATTCCCACTTTCCTTTGTACATGGTCAGGGTCATGTCCGCGTAGATTCCATCACGAAGATAAATCTTCTGTCCACCAAACTTTGCTGAGGCTAGAATCACTTTGTACGTATCCAGATAACCTGCATCCAGATTTACCTGACGATGGCCGTCTCGCAAGAACTGTTCTTCAATCGCGTTGCAATGAAGTTTTGCTTCCACAATGCGATCCGGTGAAATTAGCTTCTCGAAAGAATAAAAACGACGCCGGAGTCCGGCACCCATTTCAGGTTCGTAGTAATCTGTTTCGTCGAAAACAAAGTCTTCGCTTTCAAAATCCGTTTCTCCCCATTCGGCTTTGAACCTTTTTATGGCAGTTTCGAGAATGGAAATGTCCCGGTGCAGTGAAACAACGAACAATTTTGCGGGCGATGCTGAAGCCGGGCGGGCCATGCTCAGCGTGCTAAAACTCTTTGCGCTTGTAAGATCAAATCCGCCGGGAGTCCGAAGAGATTTGCAAGGGTCCCAACATCATCTTTGGACACCTTCTGTTGGAGCCGTTGTTGTGGTCGAACCAGCTCGATCCGGTCTTTGCGGTAGTAAAGTCGCCCGGCTTCCTGCAAACGCGTGAGCATGATGTGTTCCATACTGTTGAGAGAAAACGAGTGAATCCAGTGCGCTTCAAATTCTTCTGGTGAAACCGGAATCGCGCGCAGTCTATATCGCCACTTTTGCGCGCCCGTTTCTTTCGTAGAAAGCGAGTATGTTTCGTTCCCCTCATTTCGGAGAATGACGGTATTCATGGCGGTTTCGTGTGAAATCTGCGTCTCCGACAAAAGGACCGGCTCATGCAGCAAGTATCCCGGATCCAGAAGATAGCGCGCGCCGGCGAGTCGAACAATGATGGCGCAATGAATGTTTTTTCCATAATGCATGTCAGCCATGGCGATGAAAGCATCGTAGCCGCAGTGCCGCAGAATTTCCTGAAGCGCATTGCACAAGGAAAAGCAGGTGCCTCCCGTAGTCCAGCGCAAATGATCTTCGAGAACTTCCCCGGTCCGTCGTAACTTTTCCGTGGAAGAAGAGCTGCGGGTTTCTTTCAATATCTTCGTAACATTTTCATAGGGCAGCTTCGAATAAGCCCTCGAGAGCTGTGCCAGAAAGCGCAAATCGGCCGTGCTTTGCGGAAGCGCATAACGGTCGAAGAACCGCTCAAGAATAACTTGCATCTCCAGTAGTTTATTAAGAACGCAAACAAAAGGCTATTCCGTTCGTATTGTAGAATGGAGCACAGGCTGAGTTTGTTGAAAAATCAATTAGAGCGCGGACTTCCAGTCCGCAAAAACGTGTTTGCTCGACAAGCATTTTGCGGGCAAGATGCCCGCGCTCCCACTCTAGGACCGCCCGCGATCTGGATTTTTCAACAACCTCGGCTTCCAGCCTGCATTACGGGGCGCAGGCATCTTGCCTGCTTTGAGAGGAGAGCCATGCTGAGAATCGAAAACCTGGTCAAGGTCTACCCGGGTGGAATCGCGGCTCTGCAGGGAATCAACCTGCAAATTGGTCACGGCATGTATGGGCTGCTCGGTCCAAACGGAGCCGGCAAAAGCACGTTCATGCGCATTCTTGCCGGGTTGTTGGAACCAACCGCAGGTCAAATCTTTTTTAGCGACATAAATATTGTAGAGAATCCGGAATACTTGTGGTCATGCCTCGGTTATCTTCCCCAGGATTTCGGTTTCTATCCGCATCTGACCGGCAAGGAGATGCTCACGTATCTGTTGAGGTTGAAAGGGGTAGAAGCTCCGGAGGGACTGGATAAACTCGCTTCTGATCTGCTGGCGCGCGTCAATTTAAGTTTCGGAGCAAAACGCAAAGTCAAGGATTATTCCGGTGGAATGCGCCAGCGTTTGGGAATTGCTCAAGCAATTGCCGGCGAACCGTCGTTGATTATAGTGGATGAGCCAACAAGCGGATTGGATCCGGAGGAGCGGCTTCGGTTTTATCACCTGCTTTCCGATTTGAGCCAGGATTGTACTGTGATTCTTTCTACTCACATCGTGGAAGATGTTGCCGTGCTTTGTCCGCGTTTTGCTGTGATCTTTCAGGGCCGGCTCGTTGCTGAAACCACACCAACGAGAGCGATCCAGGAGCTCGATGGAATGATCTACGAAGGAATGGTGGAACGCAGCAAGATGGCGGACTTTTACAAAGATTATTTTGTGACACAAACAGTTTTGTACGAAGGCCGAAACCGCACGCGGATCTGCGTTAAGAAAGGAGGACCTCCTGAAGGTTTTCATCCGGTGAAGCCAACTTTGGAAGATTCTTATTTCATTATTACGCGCCACGCACAATCTGCCGCATGAATTTTGGACGCTTCTGGACAGTTTTTTCCTACGACTTTTCTTACAACAGAAAACGCCCTTTTTACTGGATCTGGTTGGTGCTTCTTGCCTGGAATGCCTGGCTCATGTCGATGGGTGCCTGGATCATTCGCTCGATCGATACGGCAGTTGGAACCGAAAAATCCTTTGTCAATTCGGAATTCCAGATCGCTTTTGTTTTCGCATTGATGCCGGTACTTTTGCTGGGACTTTTCATGGCTATTGCCGCCGGCACCCCCCTGATCCGTGATGTTCAGCAAAAAATCGGCGAGATCCTTCACACAACTCCGCTTCGCCCGGCCGAGTATATCGTTGGAAAATTCACTGCCGCTATCGCGAGCAGCCTCGCCGTCCTCGCATTGTTTCTAATTATTTTGATTCTGCTGAATGAAGTTATTCCAAATCCCGCAGCAACAGATATTCATGGACCCTTCCGCTTGCGAAATTATCTGATGCCCGCAGTCGTGTTTTTTCTTCCCGTTCTGTTCTTCATTGCTGGTATTTGT
>JAKEFK010000217.1 GCA_022616075.1 bacterium | reverse complement strand
TTCTTCTTCTATCTCCTGATCTCTTGTTTATCCCCCCATCTCCCTTCTTACACCAAAAAATGTTTACAATATTTTATTAACATTCGGAGACTTAGAGTCTAGTGTGTTGATGCAGTCATTAACTCCTGCAAATCGTACTGCATCAAATTCCCGATTCGATCCATGCTGATGTCAGCCCCCGGATAGCTTCGAAGGACTTCAGGGTCCCACGCATAATGGCCTTGTTTTGGAAAAATTGTAGTCACGCGATCCTTCCAGATCTGTTTGATCGCGTGAAGTATGCGGAGCTTGTCATCTATCAAGGCGTAATGCTCTGCTGGATAACGTTTTTCAACATCATCCAGATTTTCTTCTTTGTGAATGTAGATCAGCACGTTTTCATCAAAGACCTCATATAATCCGGAACGTTCGGCTTTGCGCGGCTGGAAAACAGCGTCGCCATCTGAAAATATTACGGCAGGGCCCCATTGCTTTACATGATTTACAGCATCCAGCGATTCCGGATAAAGACGATTGGCAAAAGGATAACTGATGAGATACCGGGAGAGACAAAGTAAGTTTGGGTCTCTTGGATACGCGACTCTATAGCGCTGAAGAGCGCCAAGATAATCCGCATAGCCGAGTTCATTCCGAAGTTCTTCGAAGAATTGCCAGTAGCGTTCTTCTTTCTCGCGCCCTACAGTTTTGTCTAAATATTTTTTAAGGTCAGCCGTGACTTTGTCGTTGTCCAGAAGTGTATTATCGACATCAAACAAAAATACGACTTTAGAAATTATCATAACTGTAGTCGTGACATTATCAGAGCCTGATCCCAGCGATCTGCCCACTCCCCTAGGGATTGTATAACAGGTTGCAAGCTCTTCCCCGCTTCTGTGAGTACGTAACTTACGCGCACCGGCGGTCCGGGAATCACGGTGCGTTGCACGAGCCCTTCGGTTTTCTGTTGCTCTAAGCCAGTTTTTTCACATGCCGCTTGCGCGTATGGCTTTTAGGCGGATTCTCGTTGATAGAACAGGAAGGTCGAACGGGCTTCGCTCCAATGGGAGGAAATGCGGATGTAAGCGCCGGGACGATTCTGGCAAATAGCGGATACACACTGCCATAGAGCGAACTTTTTTCCTCAAAAATGCTATCGGATAAATGTGCCAGCGTGGAAGGAACCAACTTCAAATCAGGAATATCCCAATCTCTTCTTAAACTGTTGACAGCTTCTTCAAAAACAAAAAGGTCATGAATTTTGCCCAGCAATTCTTGCAGATTGCGTATTCGAGTCAGTAACCGGCCGTGTTTGCTTCGAGATATTTTCTCCTCAATTTCAATGGCATATCCCAACCTCTTCGTTCGTATTCTGAGATCATGAAGCTTCTTATCATCGAGCGCAATGTTCCAGCGAAAAGCAAGGAAATCCTTCATCCTCATTTCCAGGACATCTGAGTGCAGCGGAGACAAAGTATGTGACCCTCTCAGACAGGAAACAAATTCTCTATATTGCTCAAATCTTTTACTTGATAGACATTGTTGAGCTTTTCTTTGTACTCTGATCATTCTCTGGTTGAGAATGCTCAGCAGCAGTTCTGCCGCAATAGCGTGTGCTTTTCCGCGCTCTCGAAAATCATTCAACAATTTGATATTTGTTTCTAATTCGCGTGTTCGGTTTAGACGTTTGTTTATCTCTCTCGATAATTTTGTCAGCCGCACATTCCATATTGGGAGCAATTCCTTTCCAACATATCGCAACATCTCCGTAAACCTGCGAGATGCAATACGCAAGTCATGAGCAATTTCAGAATCGGATTCGTTCAAAAAATCATCCCTGAGTTTCTGCAGAATATGAATCTGCCGCCTGAGAAGACTTGCATCGCATTGTGGTAGAAGAACGGATTTCGGCATCTTGAATTGTTTTGCGGGCAATGGTTCCTCACGATTTTACATGTCTGAAACGAAGCAATCAAGATTTTATATGCACAAGATGAAAGTTTTGCACAGACTCTGTTGATAAGTGCTGATTTCAACTATTTAGCAAATACGTAAAATGCTGATTGCATCGGCATTTCGATTATTTTGGTTCAAAAAAGTGCAATCCTAAAATTTCTGATCAACAATGGGAAGTGTACTCAATAACCCGGAACCACTAGCTGAACAAAAAAATGATCAAAGCAATTACGCTCAGAACCGAGCGAATAGCATGAAGTCCGTTCCACCGTGATAACAATTGTTGTGCGCGCGCTGGATCACTATCGAGGCCCGGCGCCAGGAGTTGTTTGTTGACCGGAAAAATCAAAATCAGCGTGACAGGAATCACCAATCCTAACAAAGTGCCTCCGATCGCCCACCAGAATTTTGCGCCAGTCAGCCATGCGACGATGGAACACACAAAACCAATCACTGCCAGTGAGGCTTGCATTGTAGTTGCCCTACGGTAGCTGGGTCCAAATTCCCTTACTGCGAACTCTGTGCCGCACTCCATTCTGGCCGGATGCTCAACGAGATTGATATAGATTGCGGCGCCCGCGAAGATAGCGCTGCAAACGGTGGAAAGGAGTTTGCGAATTCCTGAATCGTCTCCACCATATATATAAGGATAGCGATTCTACGCGGACACTTGACATGTGACCATATAGTCACATATTATAAGTGCATGGCCAATGACGACAAAGTATTCAAAGCGTTGGCTGATCCGACGCGACGTTTCTTGCTTGACCTGCTCTTCTCACGTGACGGTCGCACGTTGAGTGAGCTCGAGAGGGGGTTGGAAATGACGCGCTTCGGCGTTATGAAACATTTACGAGTGCTCGAGGACGCTGGCCTCGTAGTAACTCGCCGGTCGGGTCGCAAGAAGCTGCACTTCCTGAATCCAGTCCCGATTCGGCTGATCCATGACCGATGGATCGACAAATATACGGAGCCGTGGGCAGCGACACTCACCGGGCTCAAGCAAAAATTGGAGGAAACAATGGAGAAAGTGTTCGAGATTTATATCAAAACAACCCCGGAACGCCTGTGGCAGGCAATCACCGATCCCGAGATGAGGCGGAAATACACTTTTGGTGTCGTCGTCCAATCAGACTGGAAGCCCGGGTCGTCCTATAAAGGCGAGGCCGGATGGGGAACAGTCGCCCCTTCTACGAAGATCCTGGAGGGCGAGAATCTGGAAGTCGATCCGCCACGCCGGCTTGTTCAGAGCTTCAGGGCGCTCTGGAGCGATGATGTTAAGAAGGAAGGTACCTCAAGGGTCACCTGGGAGATCGAACAGATCGCTGATTCATGCCGCCTGACCGTTATCCATGATCAATTGCGCGAGGGCGCCAACAGCGAGCTTTATGGTGGCTGGCCAATGGTTCTTTCCGGACTCAAGACACTGCTGGAGACTGGTGAATTGCTCACCACTCCCGGCTCGTTACGCTACGTGCAAACTCCTGCATCCAAGAGTTAAGTTCCTGTCGAACCTGACCGAGGCGTCCTGTAACTCAGCGGCGCCTCGTTCTTGCTGTCTTCCACCGGTTCTCTGAAAGCAATTTCTGATAAAGAGACCGGGACTTGGAATAAATGAAGTAGTTGACCGCGAGATAATATGTCCCACCTGTATAAGCCAAATTGTCCGTTCGTTGACGGACCCGTGGCGAGGTAACGTACAGATGCACGCGTACCAATCGCAAGATCGGGTTCATGAACCATCGGCCGGTACTTCGCGCTAACCTCTCCCTCATCACCTAAGTAGAGCGCGTCAGGATATGACATGCTTCACTCCTTTTGCGAATACATTTGATCTTCAAAAAATATATATCTTGTAAATAGGGTCAAGGGGAAGCGACGGAGTAATGTCGATTCCAGACTTCACCAACGACAAGTAGAAGGAGGTGAGCAATCATGAAAAGGTTAAAACTTCAGGTTCAAATGAGTATAGATGGTTACATTGGAGGACCCAATGGAGAGCTGGATTGGATGGTGTGGAATTGGGACGACAAGCTCAAGAATTATGTAGATGAATTAACGGATTCTATTGACACCATAATACTGGGAAGGAAAATGACAGAGGGCTTTATTTCACACTGGACAAACGTAATGGGCAAACCCGATTCCCCCGAATATCCGTTTGCCAAACGGATGATAGAAACGCCAAAAGTTGTTTTCACGAAAACACTGAATGAATCGAAATGGCCAAATACAGACATAGCAACAGGCGACCTTACTGAGGAAATCAACAAGCTAAAACGCCGGGACGGCAAGGACATTATCGTTTACGGCGGCGCTTCGTTTGATGCTTCCTTGATCAAAGCAGGGTTGATCGACGAATTTCATTTGTTCATCAATCCCGCCGCAATTGGAAACGGCCTAGCCATATTCAAAGACTTAAACCATAACCAAAAATTCACTTTGGTCAAATCAACACCGTTTGACTGCGGAATTGTCGTGCTTCACTATCGGTTACAAGTTTAAAGCTCATCCGGCACATGTCGAATTTGCGGAAATTCATTCGACGTATAAGTAGAACATGGGTTTCAAGACGGTTCAGAACCCGTCAGTAACACAGCTCAAAAAATAAAGGAGAAAAACAACAATGCGATACTTATGTGTGTACAAACCGGCTAAGGGTGAAAATGGCCGTCCACCCAGCAATGAGGAGATGGCTGCAATGGGAAAATTAATCGATGAGATGACAAAAGCAGGCGTGTTGCTCGCGACAGAAGGTTGTTTACCAAGCTCAAAGGGCGCACGAGTGAAATTGTCTGAAGGGAAGCTCGTTGTAACCGATGGTCCTTTAACGGAATCGAAGGAATTGATTGCCGATCTGTGCAAGACCATCGTAGAGTGCCGCGATTCGCCTCCAGTCTGTTTCTTCCGCCGAGCCCTCTCCCATTGTGAAGCTGAATCGCGCAGTTGCAGTTGCTGTGGCGTTTGGTCCGGCTGCAGGCCTGGAACTGGTGGATGCGCTGATCATAGAGCCTTCACTCAAGTCTTATCATCTCTTACCCACCGTGCGCGGTGATCTGCTCGCAAAACTCGGCCGGTCGGATGAGGCGCACGCTGAGTTCAAACGAGCAGCGTCCCTCACTAGAAACGAACGCGAGCGTGAGCTCCTTCTCGAACGCGCTTCTGCGTGCCAATAAACGCCCGGGGTTGCCGGTAACACAAATAGAACGGAAAAGTTCAGACCTCAGATAACTCCACAGCACGTATCTCAATCGTGCCACCAAAGGGAAGTGTTGGAATTCGAAGAGCGATAGAAATCGCCTCCTCCATGTCTTTACACTCCATCAGGTGATACCCTCCCAGCTGCTCTTTCGTTTCCGCAAATGGGCCATCCGTGATCACCGGTTTACCGGCTTGCCTGCGAACAGTGGTTGCCATGTGACTGCGAGCGAGCATCGCTCCATCCAGGAGGTGGCCGCTTTTCACTGTTTCCTTTAAAAGCGCGCCGTACTGTTGCATGATATCGTTGCGCTGCGTTTCAGGAATTTTTCCCCAGAGATCCTCGCTAAAGTAACACATCAGTAAAAATTTCATAGCTCTACCGGTGGCTTTATTTTCAGTATCCCACAAAACAAGCAAAACTTCGAAATTGCCTGTCGATTCAGGAATCCTCGAAACGACTATTTAGTAGAGGTCAAATAATGAGAAAAATAATTGCAGCGTTACAAACTTCAGTGGATGGATTCATCGAAGGACCGAACAGAGAATTGGATTGGGCGATGGCCGAAGATGAAGAAACATGGAGAGACGTCTTTGACATGCTCGCTCAAGTAGATACCTTCATCCTGGGCCGTGTTATGTATCCGGGCTATGAACAATACTGGCTCTCAGTCCTGGCTAACCCCACCGGCCTCTTGCCCCTCAGTGGACGGCCCGCTTCCAAGAACGAAATTATGTATGCACGCCTCGCCGATAAGACGCCTCACATTGTCCTTTCCGAAACGCTGGACAAAGTTGAATGGAAGCCTACACGGATCATTCGAGATGCGGAAGAAATCAGAAAACTCAAACAGCAGCCGGGTAAGAACATTTACGTTGTAGGCGGTGCAACCACAGTATCCAGTCTGTTGAATCTGAGTCTTATCGATGAGCTCCGGCTGATGGTCAACCCGCTTCTTTTGGGGGGAGGAAAGGCGCTGTTCAAAGATGTGAAAGAGCGTCATGCGCTGAAATTTGTAGAAACGAAACCGTTGCAGTCCGGTAAGGTCAGCCTTACGTACTCCACACATTCCTGAATATGATTTTGAAACAAAAGAATTCATCATCAATCCAGTCCGCCTAGAGCTCGATCCAGATTGAATGCAGCGCTGATAAGAGCCAGATGCGTAAATGCTTGTGGAAAGTTTCCAAGCGCTCCGCCGCCTTGACCAGTCTGCTCCGCGAATAGTCCCAAATGATTTGAGTAGCTCAGCATCTTCTCGAAAATCAAGCGCGCCTGATCCAGATAAGATCTATCGCCCTGCCCGGCGCGAGTCAAAGCTTCCACCAACCAGAAAGTACACATGTTAAAAGTTCCTTCGTCACCGGCAATACCATCGTGATAGTCTTTGAGGCTGTACCTATAAACAAGGCTGTTGGAAACAAGACCTCCTTCCTGGGGAGTTTTGTTTATCGCTTTCAGTGTATTCAACATGCGAGGATCTGTTGGAGACATGAAAAAAACAAGAGGCATGATAAGGTTGGCTGCGTCCAATGTATGACTTCCATAGTATTGAATAAAAGCCTTTCGCTGTGGATCCCATCCTTTGCTCATGAGCTCTTCGTAGATTTGATCCCTGGTAACTTCCCATCGGGCACGGTCCGCTGGGAATGAGCGTTTATCCGCCAGCCTCAAGCCTCGATCCACGGCCACCCAGCACATGAGTTTTGAATATACAAAATGCTGACGGCCGCCGCGCACCTCCCAGATGCCTTCATCTTTCAATTGCCAGTTATCGCAAACCCAGTTCACGAGGTTGCGCAGCCGTCTCCAAAGATCGTATGAGATCGGCGTTCCGTATTTGTTAAACAGGTAAACTGAATCCATCAATTCGCCATAGATATCGAGCTGAAGTTGATTGTAAGCGTCGTTGCCGATACGCACAGGTCTGGATCCCATGTATCCTTCGAAATGATCGAGTGTTTCTTCGGTCAGTGAGCGGCGTCCGTCGATACCATACATAATTTGCAATGGTTCGCCCGGCTTAAGGTCATGGCAAGTCGTTTCCAGCCAGCGCATAAATTGTCCGGCTTCTTCTTTGAAGCCAATGCGAAGAAGCCCGTACAATGTGAAAGCAGCATCCCGAATCCATGTATAACGGTAATCCCAGTTCCTTGTGCCGCCTACAAATTCAGGAAGGCTACAAGTAGGAGCAGCCACAATCGCTCCGCTTGGTTCAAAAGTTAAAAGTTTCAAAACGAGCGCGGAACGATGCACCACCTCACGCCATCTTCCTTTGTACGTGCATTTCGAAATCCAATGCCGCCAAAATTCAATCGTCTTTTTAAAACGTTCATGCTCGGACTCTTCTGACAATTGGAGTCCGCACCCCTCACCCGGTTTTACTTGATGAATTGCGAAGGTTGCGACGTCTCCTTCCTTCAAAGTGAACCCAGCGCTTACTGCGTCGCCGTCTTTTTTCAAAGGAATCGCTGATGTAAGTGCCATGCTTAATTCAGCAGAATGAAAGCAGGCGCCATTCTCCATGATTTCTATGGAATGTTCATCGCGGCCATAGTTGAAGGCGGGTTTGCAATAAACTCGAAAAGCAAGACTGCCGTGGACTACGTTGATACGTCGCACGAGCTCATGATTGCCCGATTCTGTTGCTGCTTCACCAGCCGGCATGTAATCAATCACTTCGGCCATGCCATCGGGCGAATGGAAGCGGCTTATCAGAATGTTGGTGTCAGGCCAATAAAATTGCTTATAAGTTATGTTTTCTGATGAAGGCGCAATTCGGAAGGTCCCGCCTTTCTTATCATCCAAGATTGCCGCGAAAATGCTCGGGGAATCAAAGAATGGGAAACAATACCAATCGATCGATCCATCGATACACACGAGCGCCGCTGTCCTCATGTTGCCAATGACTCCGTAGTTCTCAATCGGTTGATATGCCATCTCGAAATCCCTTCTACAATATATGTATAGATATTTCATTCGGCCTCTAGGTCCCGCCAGTTTGTTCACAGCTTTACGATCGCATCCAGATCAGGCTTGCCACTGAGCATGATCTCTAGGTATTCCGCGAAATGGTGACACCTGAAAGCCTTAACCGACGATCTATGTCGAAACCGAAGCTGCTAAGAGCGGGGTGCTGAGGGCGATCATGATGCATCATCAGGTAAAAATTCTCGCGAAATTGAGGTGAATCCCTCATAGTAAATACCCCCAGCCGGGCGTTATAGTCGTCGTTAGAACGGAGGAACTATATGCGCCTTAACACGCCAAAAGTGATCATCCCTGGTGGTTTTTTCTTCGTCGTAGTTATTGCCCTCTTCCTGAACGGCTTGATTCCGCATCAAACAACTGAGGTAAGTTGTCCGGATGGATATGTTCCGTTTGCGGAACGAAAAGGAACTTGTATCCTTGCAAAGCATCCGGAGCCGCTTATTGAAATTGAGCTGCGTCAACGTCAACAGCTTTCGCCTCGTTCGTCGCCGTTTCAAATTGTTCATCCAAACGCATTTTCTGCTGCTGTAGCAGAGCGGAACAACATCGTCAAAAGCGGAATGAAGGTAAAAGACACTGCCGGTGTCTGGGAGCCTTACGGCCGTGGTCCACTCATTTCAAACGACCCGGCCTTCGGGGGTGTCAATGGTCTTGGACTTGTTAATTTGGCGGGACGCATCGATTCGCTCTTTTATGATTCGGTGAACAATCGCCTTTTTGCAGCACAGGGAACAGGCGGCATCTGGCTGTCTGAAAATCTTGGAGAGACCTGGCGTTCGATCGGTGATCAGTTGCCAAGCCAGATTGTGGGAGCAGTTGCCTGGACACCTGCAAATAGCGGAACCATCATAGTTGTAAGCGGTGATCACACATTTGGAGGGATCTCCGGATATACAGGATACGGCGCCTTCTACAGCACCGATCTTGGAGCCACGTGGCAAAAAGCGACTGGCGTTCCGGATGGTGCGCTCAGTTTCGCGATTGCAGTGGACCCAACAAATCCGCATGAAGTGTATGCAGGAACGATGTTCGGATTGTTCCGCTCCACAGATGGTGGAAAGAGTTATGTCAACGTTGTGCTTCCAACCGGACCTTGCGCCGGCGTTGAAGGCGGACTCACAACCGGCCGTCCTGAGTGTCATCTTGCAAATGTTGTAACAGACATCATCATCAAAAGCCCGGGCGGTGTGAATTCAAATGCCGATGTGCCCGCAGGTACTGTGCTTGCAACTGTAGGTTGGAGAGGCGGACAGAAAACGTTCACTACGCCGAATGGGCTCACGCACATGCAGTCGCCAAACAACGGCATTTATCGATCCACTACAGGTGAACCGGGCACGTTCACCAAATTAGCCGTGAGCGGATTTACGCCACAAGATCGCATCGGTAGAGTTGAGCTTGGCGCAACCATTGGAGCATTGCAGGATCACGATTACGTTTATGCAATCGTGCAAGATGCAGTTGCACTGAATGGCGGCTTGGAACTTACCGATGGTCCGAACATCGTGAACGATCCGCGCGGCACAGGTGGCACGAACCTCCATGGCATTTATGTCTCTGCGGATTTTGGACAATCGTGGATCCTGATGGCGGATGATTATGCGATCGCGAAGAACCCTGCAACCGGATCAGGACTCGCAGGAGTTGGACAGGCTCTCTTCTTTGAACCGGGCGTACAGGCTTGGTACAACGAGTTCGTCGCGCCCGATCCAACCCGCCAGACACTCGATGGAATTCCAACGCGACTCGTGTTTGGACTCGAAGAAGTGTGGCAGAACGAAATTACCGCTCAGCCGATGAATGGTCCGGCAACGTTCAAAGTCATCGGACGCTATTTCAGCGATGAGGCTTGCATGCTGATCGGTCTCGGATTGCCGGAGTGTCCAACCAATCGTCCGCCCTCGCACACAACAACAACCCATCCGGATCAACATGATGCTTTGTGGGTGCCTGCAGCGCATGAGCTCGGTGGCGTAACTCTTCTTGTTGGAAATGATGGCGGCTTCTATAAACAACACGCGCCGTTTGGAGTGGAACTGGACAACGCTCATTGGGGTGACGGCCATCAGAATGGATTCAACACGCTGTTGCCATACGATCTTGCCGTTGCGAAAGATGGTATTGTCTGGGCAGGATTGCAGGACAATGGCCATATGAAAATCCGTCCGACCGGCGAACAACTGATGGCGTTCGGCGGTGATGGAACCTGGGCTTCTGTCGATCCGAATGACAGCAGAATTGCTTATCAAGCGACACCTGGGGGAAGCACCGGTTCGCCGATGCAGGTGACCATCAATGGTGGTGCTGGGTGGCGATCGATTGCGCCTCCGATCACGAATGCGCGTTTTGTAAACCGCTGGGAAATGGATCCAACAGACGCGAATCATCTGGTTACAGCCGGCAATGAAGTAGTGGAAACAGTGGCCGGTCCAAATACAGCGGACGGCGATCCGGCTCACGATTGGGTGAAAGTCTTTGATCTGGGAACAGCAAGCAAGCCTGGCGATCCCGCTGCAACAGCAACCACAACCGATCCGCTCAATCAGATGTCGACTCTCACCGTTTATGGCGATGCAGTGTATGTAGGATTCTGTGGAACGTGCGACATCCTCAACAACGCTGCGCGTTTCAAAAATGGACTCGCCACAAATGTCGGCGGCTCTCAGCCTCCGCAGCGCATGACTGCAAATGGCTGGCGACTCGCAGGCGCGCAAGGATTGCCGAATCGCTTCATCACAGGGATTGCGATTGATCCAACGAACGTGCTTACGATTTATGTAACGCTTGGCGGTTACAGCCGCAGATGGATTCCACCCGGTGTTTTGCAAGATGACAACGCAAACATCGGAGTAGGCCACCTCTTCAAATCTACGGACGGAGGTGAAACGTTTGTGGATATCTCCGGGAATTTGCCGGATGCCCCTGCCATGTGGGTGACACTGCGCGCAAAGCAGATCATTGTTGGAACCGAAGTTGGAGTTTTCGCAAGCGATCTTTCCGGCAAACCGACCTATGCTCCTCTCACCGGCTTGCCCGTTGCGCCAGTCAGCACAATGGAGCTGCATCCGAACGATCCAAACGTTTTGTTGGTTGCAACGTTCGGTCGCGGTGTGTGGAAGTACACGTTTGCGAAAAGGATTGCAAAACCGGGCGATCCTGTGACAGTGGAGAAGCCTCCTGCACCTGCAGGCGTAACACTGGCAGGACCATTTGCATTTGAGCTTGGATCGGATGGCTGGACCAGTACCATCGATGGACCGACAACATGGAGGCTCGGTACACCAGGAGACAACTCAATCGGGAGTTTCCAGGTTGTACCTTATAGCGATGATGGCGATACATCGCTGGTTTCTCCCGTGATCAATCATCCTGGCGGCTGGGCATTTTTGGAATTCAGAGCGGCACGCGAGACCGAACCCGGCTTTGACTTCATGCAGCTCGAATACTCGTCGAACGGAGGGCCCTGGCAAGCGGTGCCATGGGTCTACGATCGCACAAACAATATCTGGCGTGATGATATGAGCTTCGACGGACGCAATCCTGCTTACCCGGGATTTGATTCGGAGAAGATCGCAGTGAAAGCGTCTGCCGGCACGTTATCCTTCCGCTTCCGCCTGATCAGCGATGCTCTTGTCTCATCGCCACTGTTCAAAGGCATCAGCGTAGATAACGTAGCAATCAAACGGTAAGTACGGCCGGCTAGACTGTCCCAAAAGTCGAATGGAGCGCGGACTGCTCTAATGTGGTGCCGGCGACTCGCCCGCGGGCGGCGATAATGGGCTACCATTCTTTTGCGCACGGTCGTCCGCACCACATTTTTCAACAGCCTCTGTCCCGGGCGAATGTGCCTGGCGCTGTCAGATTTTTCGATTCTTTCGAATCCAGGAAGCTCATTTTGGCCAGTCCAAAGTCAAGAATCTTCACAGTAGAAGCATTCTCTTCCCTTTTTGCGATCAGAATATTTTCAGGCTTCAAATCACGATGCACAATTCCACTTTGATGCGCCGCTTTCATCCCTTCGAGGACAATAAACAAATCGGATGTGAGGTTCAAAGAGCCCAAACATTTGAGTCGTGAAGCCGGAATTCAAATGAAAAGTCGCGAAGGAGAATTTTGCGGCGAAGAAAATCAGGCTCGGGACAATCCCGACTACAGTTCCCACTGCAACCCATCGCAATCGTCTTTGCTCTTCAGCTCAAGCGAAGATCTTCACCCGTTCTTAACTTGGTAATCAGAACGATTTGTCCAGCATGCGTTGAAAAGTGTTCTACCATGTGGTAGATGGCAAACATACATGTTGTTTCTTTCCCTTGAACCTCAATCTTTCCTAAGAGCTTCGCAGGATCAATTTGAGAAAGTATCGTATCGGCCGTTTGTACTGTTGCATTTAATTTTGAAATAAGTTCCTCTTTGGAAACCATGGAGCGCTCATCAAATTCTTGTTGGCGGATTCGGTGATCCGGTGCGCCACCAATGCCCGTGTTAATCCACTGTCCCAGGCTGCCGGAAATGTGGAGTATAAGATTCCCGATGCTATTGGACTCCTCATTGGGACGCCACCAAAGATCTTCAACACCTAACCGCTGCACAGATTGCGTGATTCCATGCAAATTGTCTGTTAGTAAGGAACGAGAGATTTCAATAAAGTACCGGGATATCATGATTCCATCGCCATGATTTCACCAGTCTGCTCACCGCGCAGCGCATCGTGCTCCAAATCCTGTTGCGCTTCCGGTTGATGCTGCGCTGCAATCAGAGAGTAGAAGACCGGCACTATGAACAGGGTAAAAATCGTGCCCACAGACATGCCCGCGACAAGCACAGTTCCGATGCTGTTTCGAGCTTCAGCTCCTGGACCGGTCACGAAGACGAGAGGGAGATGCCCGAAGATAGTGGCCACCGATGTCATCAGCACAGGTCGCAGTCGTGTTAACGAGGCCTCACGCAGTGCAGCCATCTTTTCAAGACCGCGTTCTTGCAATGTGTTGGCAAATTGCACGATCAGGATGCCGTTTTTCGCAATCAATCCGACCAGGGTAATCAGTCCGACCTGGGAGTAGATGTTGATTGTGGTGAGATCCAGGAACGTGAACACAAGAGCGCCGGAGATTGCAAGCGGCACGGATCCGAGAAGAACAATCAATGGATCGCGAAAACTTTGAAATTGCGCCGCGAGAACTAGATATATAAGGATAACGGCAAAACCGAGGGTCGCTGTAAGCGCCGAGCCCTCCAATCGAATCTGACGTGATTCACCTGCATAATCGACGTCCACACTCGGAGTATTCATTGCTGCGATTTCCAGGACTCGCAGTCCTTCTTCTTTCGTTACCCCAGGCTGCACGCCACCGAATACTCTTGCCGCGTTGCGTTGTTGAAAGCGGTTCAATGTGCGCGGCGCCGTACTCGATTCGATATGAGTAAAGGTCGACACCGGAACGAGCTGACCGCTTGGGGTCTTGATTTTAAGATCAAGTAAAGGCCCAACGGTCGCACGGTCTTTATCGCCGATTTGTGGAATGACTTTGTAACTGCGATCGTAGAAATTAAAACGATTTACATAGTCGCCACCAAGCAGAGTGCCGAACTCACGGCCGACTCCGGCCAAATCGAGCCCAAGATCAGCCAGACGCTCGCGGTCAAGCACCACGCGCGCCTCCGGTTGATCAATCTTCAAATCAGTATCAACGTAGAGAAACTTACCGCTTTGCCAGCCGGCGTTCACTATCGCCGAAGTGAATTCGAGCATTTGCTCAGGCGGCGCGTTACTCTGTAGAACAAGTTCGACATCGTATTGGCCGGGTGTTGGCAGCGGCGGATCGAGCCGCGGAAACACGCGGAGACCCGGCACTTGCGATACTGCGCCGAAGACTTCGCCAAACATTTGTTCTGTAGAACGGGGACGTTCTTTCCAGTTCTTCGTTACCATCCCGCCAAAACCGCCCCATGCTGCAGTCAGTGACCACATGAAATCCGCTTCAGGAAAGGACTTTACGGTTTTAATGACATTGAGCGAGTCCCGATGCACAGCCTGCAAAGTGGAATCAGGAGATGCTTCAAGGAAAAAACTGATGTGACTCTGGTCTTCAACGGGAGCCAGTTCCTGTCGTGAAAAAGTATATAGCGGCCACGCTGCAACCATGATGAGCAACGATGATGCAACAATCGCCCAGCGCATGCGGAGCGCGACGTCAAGCGTACGGGCGTATCCAAAGCGAACGAGCTCAAAGCCGCGATTAACAAACGTTGTTAACCGGCCTTCTTTTCCGCGCGGGTGTACGAATCGCGAGCTCATCACGGGTGACAGCGTGACAGCAACAACGCCGGAAATAACAACAGCGGCTGCAAGTGTGATGGCGAATTCCAGGAATAGCGAGCCGGTTAACCCACCTTGAAAACCGATTGGCGTGTAAACTGCCGCAAGCGTGATCGTCATAGCGATGATCGGCCCTACAAGCTCGCGCGCGCCGATTAAGGCCGCCTCAATCCGTCGCTTTCCCTGGCGAACATGCCGTTCAACGTTTTCAACAACAACGATCGCATCGTCAACCACGAGACCGACCGATAGCACGATCGCAAGTATCGTTAATAAGTTCAGGCTGAAACCAAACGCGATCATAACGATCGCTGCGCCGACCAACGAGACCGGCATTGCGACAAGTGGCACGATCGCTGTGCGGACCGAGCCCATAAAAAGGAACACAACGAATCCCACAATCAGAATCGTTTCGATGAGTGTCTTTGTGATCTCTTTCAGCGCATCCCTCATGAACATCGTGCCATCCCACACCAGCCGCATATCGATGTCCTTCGGCAGCGTTGGCCGGATTCGTTCCATCTCATCGCGGAGACGTTGAGCAACTTCAATTTCGTTAGAACCGGGAAGCGGCCAAACTCCAAGATAGACAGCCTCTTTCTCGTTGTACTTCGCGACCAGGTCGCCTTCTTCGGCTCCGAGTTCGACTTTTGCCACATCGCTCAGGCGCACGATCGCACCGGCGCGTTCGGCAACAATCAGGTCATTGAATTCATCAGTAGAACGAAGATCGGTGTTCGCGAGAAGGTTCACTTGAACAAGATTGCCTTTGGTCTGGCCGACCGCCGCAAGATAATTATTGCGCTGCAGCGCTGCATGCACATCACCGGGCGAGAGGTTGAACGCGGCAAGACGATTAGGATCGATCCAGACGCGCATTGCAATCGGCCGGCCACCTTCCACGCTCACACGCTGAACGCCTTCCAGCGTTGACAATTGAGGTTGGATTGTGCGCACCAACCAATCAGTGATCGCCGGGACGCTCCGCTCGTTTGATGAATAGCTGATGTAGAAGGATGCGTACGGCCGGTCGGCACGCTGCACTTCCACCACCGGTGGCTCCGCTTCTGACGGTAGCTCGGAACGAACTTGCTGGAGACGTGCAGTGACTTCGGCAAGGGCTGCTGTGCTGCTGTGATTTAACTTGAGACGCACGGTAACAGTGCTTACGCCGGCGCGGCTTGTTGATTCGATGTAATCAACACCGCTGATCTGCGATACGACTCGCTCAATGGGCGTGGTCAGAAAGCCGCGAACCGTTTCCGCGCTGGCGCCAATATAGACCGTAGTAATGACAACGGATGAACTCTCCACTTGCGGATACTGCTGAACAGGAAGTGTCGATATCGCACGCCACCCTACAAACAGGATGACAAGATTGACGACTACTGCTAGAACCGGATGTTTGATAAAAGTATCTGTAAATGACCGCATATTCGTATCCTCGTATAAAATTTGGAGGCCGGGCCTCCGTGCCCTGCGGGCAGAGACGCCCGCCCTACTAACTACGATTACATCTTTTTAGCGACTGCTATAAGCGCTGCTTCGCGCAATTTAAAGGACCCGGAAGCGGCAACTTGCTCGCCTGCTGTCAGCCCTTTCAAAATCAGCACATCGTCACCGAGAATTGTTCCACTCTCAACCGGGCGAACATGGGCTCTGGTCTTGCCCTCTTTATCAAAAGCAATCACGAACACGTGATCGCCCTGCGGCCCTTTTCGCAGCGCGCTCACCGGAATCGCGATCGCTTTTCGCGATGGACCGGCAGGTACTTCAACGCGCACCGATGCACCGGGTGATGGCCCGTTGGAGGCGCCGTTGATCTGCGCTCGTAACATGGCATTACGAGTCGTCGGATCGACGCGCGCATCCACAGCAACGATTTTCGCTATGATCGGGTTCGACTCGCTTGCTGTGAAGACTTCCACCTTGTCGCCATTCCGCAGAACCGCAGCGACCTGTTGAGCAACCGCAAAATCCACATAAGCGGAATCGTTTACACCTTGCAATGTTGTCAATTGAGTGCCTTCATTTAAATACTGGCCCGGATGCACATCAGAGATTCCCACGCGGGAACGGAACGGCGCACGGATTGTCTTGCGGGCGATGATCGCTTTGTTGCGCGCCACCTGCGCCAATGCAACGTCAAGCTCTGCGCGCGCGCGATCAACCTCGATCTCAGAAATTGCTTTGTTGTGAGCAACGCTCTCCATTCGTTTGAGCTGAGTCTCCGCAAGCACTGCGCGCGCTTCCTGTTCCTTCAATTCCGCCTGCTCAACGGAAACATCCAGTGTGATCAGCAGCGCGCCCCGTTCTACAATTTGACCGGAAGTGAAGTGGACCTGACGAACAGTTCCCGGAACTTCGTTTTGCAAAGTGATGGAACGAAGCGCTGTGATGGTTCCGATCGATGTTATCGACTGGCGATGAGTTCGTTCTTCCGCAATCGCGACCGTCACTGATTCCATTGGCTCAGGCTGGCTTGCAGCAGCAGCATTGGTTTCTTGAATTGATGTGTATTTCCATGCAGCCAATCCAAGCCCGCTTACAGCAACCAGAATTAACAGCAGTGAAGATCCTATCCAACCATAACTCCGAATCATTTCCGTTTCCTCCTTGATCTTGTAGGGGTAGGGCTTGTCCCTGCCCCTGCTCGAAGGCTAGGCTTATCCCTGCCCGTGCGGGCGACCACAAGGGTCGCCCCTACTTGAGCTGACAATGCATTTGTAATCATCTCTTCGATTGCGCCGCGAACGCGATTTACCAGTTCATCATTGATCGGGACAAGTCCCAGCACCCAGTAGAGCCAAAGACCATCGATCGCAGCAATCGCCGCCTCGCCGACACCGGGAGGCAGTCCGTCTTCAGCGACACGTTTGAAAAGGTCTCTATATACAGCCCGCATTGGCTCAATCGGAGAAGTCTCCGGACAACCGGGGCAACCTTGTGTTTCAGCAAGCGCCGCGAATACCGCAGAGGAGCTTCGCCTCACCTGATCTGTCCGGCGCTGTGCGTTCGCGAGACAATGGTTCAGAGTTGCCCGCACCATCCGCCCGGGCCCTTCCGGCGTCACGGCATAAACTTCCAGAACGCCCTGTCGCCAGCTATCCGCAACGCGTTTGACCATCGCTTCAACGAGCTTCTCTTTGGTCGGGAAATGATGCAGCAAACCACCTTTGCTCAATCCTGCTTCCACAGACACCGAATCAAGCGTTAAATTCCCGATCCCATCACGCACGACCACTGCTTCGGCAGCATCCAGCAGTTTATCTTTCATATTAATTAACATTTCTTTGTAGGTTCCCTCCTAATATTCAGTTTCGCGAACGTGATGCTACATCTACCGTACGTTCTCCAGCCTTTCCTGGCACAGGAATATTTTTTTCAGCCGCACCCGTCTCCCAGCCTCCACCCAAAGCCTTGTAGAGCGCGATAAAATCCGATGTTACGTTTCGATCACCTTGCGCCAATGCATCTTCCGAGGCATATAAATCGCGCTCAGCTTGCAAAACGCTTAAGAAATCTGTGAGTCCTTGTTTGTATAATTGATTGGCCAGTTCGACAGCGCGCCGGTTTGCATCTACTGAAGCGGCTAAAGTTCTCCGGCGCGTCTGATCTTCAGAAAAGGCGACAAGCGAATCTTCCACTTCCCTGAGACTTATAAGCACGGTCTGCTCATAAGTAACGAGCGCCTGTTCTTCGCGCGCATTTTGCACGGCGATGTTGCTATGAATTCTGCCGCGATTAAAGATCGGCAAACTCACACCCGGCAGAATCGACCAGAATCCACTTCCGGAATCGGTCAGGTTACCGATTTTTCCGCTGCCCAGACCAAGCGCAGCCGTAATCGAAAACTTCGGGAAGAGATCTGCGGTTGCTACGCCAATTCGCGCGGTTGCGGCACCAAGATCGCGCTCCGCGCGGCGAATATCCGGACGCCTGCGAAGAAGATCGGATGGCACTCCAACCGGCGCTTCAGGAGGCGAGGAAGGGATTGCTGTTTGAGGCGCGAGCTCCTGAACAAGCGCATTTGGCTCCTGACCCAGTAGCACACTCAGAAAGTGAATGGATTGGCGAGCCGAGATTTCGAGTGCCGGAATCTGAGAGGCAGTCGTCTGTACTTGCGCCTCGGCCCGAGCAATATCAAGATTACTGACAAGACCCGCTTCAAACCGAACTCGCGTGAGTTCGAGTGTTTCTTGTTGTGCTTGCAGATTGGAGCTCGCGATTGCAGTCTGTCGTTGCGATGTCCGCAATTCCACGTAGTTGCGTGCCACTTCCGCCAAAAGCGTTACCAGCACATCTCTTGAGTTTTCGATTGCGGATGCCAGATCAGCATTCGCAGCTTCGACCTCGCGACGTTTTCCTCCGAAAATATCAAGTTCCCACGAAGCATCGAAACCAACCTGATACAGGTCGCCATCAATGTTGCTGAATGACTGAGAACCGTCCGTGCCTTGCGGTCCGATATTTCCGCTCACACGGCTTCGCTGATAAGAGCCGGACGCATTTACATCCGGATATAAATCCGCTTTCACAACTCCACGTTGAGCGCGGGCTTCCCGCACCCGCGCCTGAGCCAGTCGCAGATCAAGATTCGCAATGACGGCCCTTTCAATCAATGAATTCAGAGTCGAATCCTGCAAGGTGGTCCACCATTTTCCAAAGTGTTCTGCATCATTTCGTTGATTTGCAGAACTGGAATTCGCAAAACTTTGGGGAACGCTGGTCTTTGGAGTTTTGTAATTGGGGCCGACAGTGCACCCAGCCAAAAACAGGACAAGAAGAAGGATTGCCACGCTGTTCTTCAACATATCTGCTCCTTTAAAATGCATGATGCGGAATAAGCTACCGTCCGGACGGTCTGTTGTCAACCGTCCGGACGGTTTGTTTTATTATTTTGTTTCGTATCGACCCTGAGCCTCGATGAATACGTCGAGCTGCTGACCGACAAAAAGTGGAATGTCGTCACGCTCTACGCGATAGAGGACTTGCAAAACGCGTGTATCCACGCGTTCGGTGCTATCGCCGGTAAGTGACTCCTTGGGGATAACGAACGGTTCGAACCGAACGAAACTCAGTTCACTCTTTAAATGCGAGTTTCCTCTCACATGCCCGGTTGCTTTGGCGCCGGAACGTACCCGCCACGCCTCATGTTCATCAATATCCACGCGCACATGCAATGGTTTCGATTTGCCGAGCAATACGAGCGGTGTAGGTGAAGTCGTTGCCTGAGCAAATTCACTAGGACGCACTTTTACTTGCAGGACTTCGGCATCGATCGGAGAACGGATGATGCTCCGCTCCATTTCGGTTCGAATCAGATTCAGCTGCGACTCGGCCGAAGCAATCTGAGCCTTCGCCTCTTCCAGTTCACCTGCAGCGATTTCAACTGCAAAACGACGGCGGCTTTCTTCTTGCTCACTGATTGCCCGTGTATTGCTTACCTGTTTCACAAACTCATACTGCCGTTGCAGATCTTGCAGGTGAGACTGGGCGGTCACCAGCCGCGCGCGCGCCACATGCAAAGCTGTCGTCCGAACTTTCAGCTCCGCGCGGAGATTGCGCAAGTCCAATTCGAAAAGAGGATCACCGGAACGCACACTCTGCCCTGCTGTGACAAACACTTTTGCCACTACACCGGAGAGCGGCGTCCCCACAGAAATATTCTCAGTGCTTGCTTCGATAAGACCGACCGCCGCGACGGTGTTCTGAAACGCAGAAACGGGTGGCGGATTCGGTGGATTTGTGGTTTCCCTCTGGGGTGTCGTTCGCGCAATTGAATAAAAAGCCCAGAGCGCTGCGATCAAACCAATGAAAGGAAGTACGAAGCGTTTCATGACACATTCTCCTCAGCGTACAAAAAGCTATCGTTGTTGGTCTGCCGTTTCACTTCCATCACTCTTCCATCATCCATTCGAGCGATGCTGTCTGCATAATGGAAGATGCGATTATCGTGAGTCACCACGATCACGGCGCGGTCAGCTTTCACAGCTTGATCGGCAAGGAGTTGCATGACCCCTTCCCCTGTCGAATGGTCGAGTGCAGCGGTCGGTTCATCGCAAACCACAAGCCTTGGCTCATGAATGAGCGCGCGTCCAATCGCAACCCGTTGCTGCTGTCCACCGGAAAGTGTGGAAGGCAATGCTTTCGTGCGGTTGCCGAGCCCAAGCTGCGAAAGCATCGCATTGGCTCGTTCGACGGCTTCCTTCCGCGGCACTCCTGCCGCGAGCAACGGTACAGCTACGTTTTCCGCAGCAGTCAACGAAGGCAGCAAGTTATACTGCTGGAAAATAAAACCAAGATTTCGTCTGCGAAACAACACCCGCTCGTTATTCGATAGCTCGTCCATTTGCTTGTCCAACACGGAGAGTTCACCGCTATTGCGATTGAGCAATCCGGCAATCACGGAAAGAAGAGTCGTTTTCCCGCAGCCGCTGGGACCGACAATGAAGCTCAGCTCAGCAAAATTTGCGCTGAAATCCACACCGCGCAGAGCTTCGATCCGGGCTTCCCCTTCGCCAAAGTGTTTTCTGACGTTGCGGCACCAGACAGCATGTCCGTTTCGTTCCATTTTCCTTACCCTCGAAAGACTTCAGAAGGTTCCAGCACCAGCACTCGCCGGATGCTCAGCAGGCTTGCTACAATCACGACAAATAAAATGCAAGCTCCGGTGAGCGCAACGCTCTGCCACATAAGAACGATTCCACGCGTCGCGAGCTTGTTCAGTGTGATTTCAAAAAAGGTTGCCGCCATTCCGGTGCCGATCGCAAAGCCGAGCGATCCGGCGCTGAACGCTTGAAGCAAAATCATTCCGGTGAGACGAAGGTTGGTAACACCCATCGCTTTGATTGCGCCGAATTGTTTCAGATTTTCAACGGTGAATAAGTAAAAAGTCTGGCCTGCAACAACAGCCCCAACAATCAACGCAACGGCAATTGTGATTCCGAAGTTCACAGGAATCCCGGTGTTACGCAGATAGTAGCGAACGCAGTCCCACATGAATTCCCGGGTTGTTCGCGCGCGCAGGCCAGTCTGCTTTGCAATTCGTTTCGTAAGGTCTTCCGGACTGATTCCCGGTGAAGGCCGGGCGATCACGAAAGAAAGCTGTGTCCGCTCACGTCCCAGGAAACTGATCGCTTCACTGTATCGCGCATGCATAACAGGAAGACTCACAAAAGGGGCGGAAGCGTCGGAAATGCCAACGATGCTGACGCGGTGATCATTCATCTCCAGAATGCGATCCAGTTGCAAAGGTTCACTCGCAAAAAGGAGGACATAACCGGCTTTGTCGATGACGACAGAGTTCGGCTCACGCAGCCGCTCCCAGGATCCCATCAACATTTTGCGAGGCGCGCCCGCAAGTGTCGCATCATCCAGTCCTATCAAAAACGAGACTGCAAACTTGCCGGTAGAAGTCCGCGCTACAGGATTTCCTTTGAAAAGACGGACCGCCCATTGCACACCTTCCACTCCCCTCACTCGTGTGAGATCCGTATCCTTGAGCGCTTTTGTCTGCTCAAAATATTCCGTTGCGGGATCCATTACCCACACCTCGGCATCCGTTACATCCAGAATCTGGCTCGCCGTTCGTTTTAAGATGTTTGCGAAAATCGATGTTTGATTTTCCAGCAGGAAAGTGCAAAAAGCGATCGCAAAGACCAGGCCGAAATATTTCGCCCGATCACCAGCCAACATTCTCAACGCTACAAAATTCATAATCGATCCTTTCATTAGATGATACTCATCATCCTTTCAGTCAAAAAAATTATTCCTTACAAAAGGTCCGGATGTACATTTCGCGCGCCGATCCCAGGAGCTCATCCCGCATGGTTGTGTCACTCGTAGCGCGAGCCATACTCAGGGCCCCGACCATACCGGCAAACAAAACACCGGCTTTTCGCTCACGCTCCTTTACAGACTCACCCGGGACAAATCGCGCGACTCGCGAAACAAAGAGGTTGATGGCCCGGTCAAACGCCAGTCGAACCGCCTTCGGTTGTCGTCCTACCTCTGCTGACAGCGCAGCAACAGGACATCCGCTTGAGACATTCAAACAATGCTCTACGCTTAGATATCTTTCAATAATATTTCTGAGTTCCTGGCCCTTCGGCGCATGCTCTGTCGCCTTTCGTAGAAAAACTTCGCCATCTTCAAATGCCTTCTTTAAAGCTTCGACAAAAAGCTGTTGCTTGCTATTGAAGTGCCTGTAGAATCCACCATGCGTAAGCCGAAGCTCGTGCATGATGTCCGAGATCGCAACACCTTCTGCTCCTTTTTTCCGGAACCGCTGAGACGCGGTTCGAACGATCTGATCCCGTGTCTCTTGCTTGTGTCCGGTGCGATATCTCATATTAGATGATATAAGTCATCTAATAATTTTTGTCAAGGATGCTCCGCTGCGGTTCGCCCGCACCATACTCGATGCCTGGCTTTGATTTTTCGCGATCGTGCTAGCGT
>JAKEFK010000216.1 GCA_022616075.1 bacterium | reverse complement strand
CTACTTTGCGTTAAAATTTCGGGGCTTTACCTAAAACGTTGAGTTCTTCTTCGTAGTAGCGGCGGTAGAGGATTTGCCATTCCTGACCACCTTCGGGGATTTTTCGCTTGAAGGAGGCGATTCTTTCGCGAACCTTTTGGTCGAGCAGTTCGTCCACTTTCAGGCGGGCATTGATCAGTTTCATCACTTCCAGGCGAATTTCATTCAGGTCTGTCTTCAAAATCACTTCCGGATCGACACGCAGGGCTTCGGCGACCTGATGCGAAATTCTCGTTACTTTCTCTCTGCTCAAACGTAACATCAAAAAATTAAGTTCCTTTCTCTCTGTAATTTGGCCTTCACACGCTTAAACATCTCATGATACTGGACATTGGCAGCCTGGATTTCATCCGTATGCTCGCTGAGGATCTGCCGGACTTCCTCGTCGATGCGGTCTTCCACCATGAGTTCTTCCAAGATAACTTGATGAATCAACTGTACTAACCTTTCCTTCTCAGGGTGTGAAATGAAATCGCGCGCAAAGAGGTCCTGAACTATTTGAGTAGCCATGTCCTCGACCATTTTCTTGGGAACACGCATTCCACATACTCCACTTAAGACAAATATGCATTCTACCAAATCCACATTCACCTTACAATGAAGATGCAGAATTCCTAACCGCCAAAGGCGCCAAGACGCCAAGATTAGAAAAAAGCTATTAGCTTATTTAGAAAACGACTCCTACGGAGACTATGAAACGGTCGCCGAATTGAACTCCGTCGCTGTCGAACGGGTCGTCTCCACCTTCGTCATCCGGATAAAACGTGTACCGGGCTTCTACAAAGGGCTCAGCCGCAGCATGGCGGAACTTTAAACCTCCTAAGGCGTTGACTCCCAGTTCGGTTCGCTCGTCGTCGAAAACGTCATTGAAATCATCAAACGTTCTGCGTGCAAATCCTACTCCGGCGCCCAGGTAAGGATGCACAGCTTCGGTCGGAAATTCGTAAAGAACGTTGAAGTTGAATTCAAAGAACTTTAAGTCGAAGTCGCTATCGTCTACATCCCCTTCATCAAAAAGGTCACCCGCATTGGTGAAAAAGTAATCGAACGCAAACATTCCTCGGAACTGTCCGCCAAAATCGAGGCGAGTACCGACTCCCCAATCTCCATTTGCTACCCCTTCTGTCTTGCTCCAATCGATATTCAGGCCCCAATCCACATCCGCATTAGCATCTGCAACGGAAAAGAGGGCGAGAATCGCCGTTATTAACATTAGCTTTTTTAGCATTTCAACCTCCAAAAAATCATAGTGAGCGGATCTACGTAATCTAGTCCTGATGTTCACACTTTCAACAATGCTCCTCGGTGCGTAGTGGCAGAGCACTTTCCATTGCTCTTGAATGAACTTTTTCGCTCAAAAATGACTGTCATAGCACAAACGTATTTCCCGCGCGCGCAAATGCGCTGCATCCTGCGACTGGAGCAGAGCATTGTCTCAGCAAACTGAGGATGTTTACAGGAAGCAAAGTCCATTGCCCAGCGAGTTCAAACTCGAACTTCGGCCAATGCTCTGCCACTACCAGTTCGGGACGTTGTGGATTCGCACGAAAAAAAGTAATCTTAGTAATAGAAGCAATTCTGGGGTGCAAAAAAATGGGAATATTTTCGCGGAAAGCGGAGCCTGCCATCAGTGAAGCGGCAGTCTTGAATGAGTTGAGAAAAATACAGGATCCTGATCTCCATAAGGATATTGTTTCGCTCGGTTTCATTAAGCATCTGGAGATCAAAGGATCAGAAGTGAATTTTGATTTTGTTTTGACGACGCCTGCGTGTCCCGCGCGCGATGTGATGCGCGATGATGCAATTCGGCTTGTTGGCTCAATTCCTGGAGTTAGTGCCGTCAACATCAATATGCAGGCGGAAGTAAAATCGCAACCCGCGCTGAACAAAAACTCCATTGCGGGAGTGAAAAACATCATTGCTATTTGCAGCGGCAAAGGCGGCGTAGGGAAATCCACGGTAAGCGCGAATCTTGCAACTGCAATGGCAAAGGCCGGAGCCCACGTGGGTTTGCTGGATGCAGACATTTACGGACCAACGATTCCCATCATGATGGGAAAGGTGGGAAGCAACATTGAAGCGCGCGGAAATCTTCTCCTTCCCATCGAAACGCACGGTTTGAAATTCATGTCGATGGGTTTAATGGCCCCTGGCGACAAACCGCTCATCTGGCGTGGACCAATGGCGCACAAAGCGCTTCAACAAATGTTACTCGGCGTCGAATGGGGCGATCTGGATTACTTATTCGTGGATTTGCCGCCGGGCACAGGTGACGTTCACTTAACTCTTGTGCAATCCATCTCCGTAACCGGAGCGGTGCTGGTTTCCACACCTCAGGACGTTGGCCTGACGATCTCTATGAAGACCTATCGCATGTTTGTGGAAACCAAGGTTCCGATTCTAGGCATCGTTGAAAACATGAGTTATTACGTGTGCCCGCATTGTGGGAGCAAAGACGAAATTTTCGGACACGGAATCGTGAGAGATGCTGCTGAGAAATTGGAGATTCCTTTCCTGGGTGAAATTCCATTGGACAAAGCGGTTCGCGAAATGTCCGATCGTGGTTCCCCGGTTGTGCTTGCCGCTCCGGAATCTGCTTCAGCAAAAGCTTTCCAGGAAATTGTCGGTAAACTTGCTGCTCAAATCAGCATCGCAAATTTCAGCTCGCAACCGCTGGAAATTGTGGAAGAATGATGCGGGCGGGACGCCCGCGCTACTTAGACCATGAAGATTGATCAGACGAAGCCGGTTGAATTAAAGAAACAGGGCCAGGAACAATTCAAAATCCGGTGGGAGGATGGACATGAGAGCATTTATCCATTCCGGTATTTGAGGCAAAACTGCGGCTGCGCCGGTTGTCGAAGCGAAATCACCGGTGAGCGGCTCCTGAATCCCGAAACGATTCCTGCGGATCTGAAAGGTTTGAAAGTTGAACTGGTCGGAAATTATGCACTGCATTTTGTTTTTTCTGATCAGCACACAACCGGAATCTATCCATTTAAAGTGCTAAGAGAGTTGTGTCCGTGCTCCGAATGCAATTCAATCTGATACAATGATTTCACCGCAGAGGACGCGGAGAACGCTGAGACAGAAAAAAATTCTCCCTTTGCTTTGCGTCCTCGGCGATCTCTGCGGTGAAATCCTGATGACTGATCGTTTAGATCCTGCGAAGATCAAGAAAGTTGCCATCAACACCGGTGGTGGAGATGCGCCCGGTTTGAATGCTGTGATTCGGGCTGCAACCCTGGCGTGTCTGCGACAGGGGTGGGAAGTTTATGGAATCAGCCATGGTTACCGTGGTCTGTTTGATATGCAGGGATTGATTCCCCTCACCAGAGATCGCGTGCGCGGCATTACTCATCTGGGCGGAACGATTCTGGGAACGGCGAATCGCGGCAATCCGTTCGAATACCCGATCAAGACAGAGAACGGCACATCCACCGTCGATATCTCCGATCACATCGTGGAAAATTTTCATCGCGCCGGTTTCGATGTTCTCATTTGCATCGGAGGAGATGGTTCTCTTCGCATCGCGCAGAAGTTTATTGATAAAGGAATTCCCATTGTTGGAGTCCCGAAAACAATTGACAATGATCTTGCGGGCACCATCATTACATTCGGATTTGACACCGCAGTAACCACAGCAACCGAAGCCATAGACAAAGTTCATTCGACTGCGGAATCCCATGAGAGAGTCATGGTCGTCGAAGTGATGGGACGTTATGCGGGTTGGATCGCGTTGCACTCAGGACTCTCCGGCTCGGCGGATGTCATTTTGATTCCGGAAATTCCGTTCGATATCAAAAGAGTGTGTGAAAAAATCTGGGAACGCGAAAACTCAGGTAAACATTTCACGATTGTAGTTTGCGCAGAAGGAGCACACCCGGCCGGTCACGGCATGATGACAAAGGGTGAGAAAGAAGCAGGCCGTGAAGTTTTGCTGGGAGGAATTGCCGAATATGTTGCGAAAGAACTTTCGCGCCTAACGGGAAAAGAGACACGCTCACTTGTATTGGGACATTTGCAGCGCGGCGGCAGCCCCACTACTTTTGATCGATTGATCGGTTTGCGTTTTGGCGCAGCGGCGGTTCGGTGTATTCTGGAAGGCCGTTGTAACATGATGGTCGCACTGGATCCGCCTGATGTAAAAACGATTCCGATCCCCGAGGCGATCAGAGAAATGAAATGCGTTCCACTGAACTGCGATACGGTGCTCACAGCCCGCTCGCTCGGTATTTCATTCGGCGATTAAGTAGAATTTTGCATGCCTACTCGAGTCCGTAAATCAAAAACGAGTTCAGCCACAAGAAAGAAACAAAAACAAATAGAAGATGATCGTGTGAATACTATTCGCACTGCATTTGAGAATCATTTGCTTTACACTATGGCCAAAGATCAATATTCAGCCACCAAATTAGATCTATATAAAAGCCTTGCGTCTACTGTGAAAGACCAGCTTGTAAAACGCTGGATTCAAACACAGCAGACTTATTACAAGCAAGACGCAAAGCGCGTTTACTACCTGTCCCTGGAATTCCTGATGGGACGCGCGCTGGGAAACAACCTCATCAATCTCAAATTGATGGACGAAGCTCACGAGGCACTGCAGCAAGCCGGGCAGGGCCTGGAGCAGTTGCAGGAACTCGAATGGGATGCGGGTCTCGGGAATGGTGGCCTGGGACGTCTAGCCGCATGCTACCTGGATTCCATGGCAACGCTGGAGCTTCCAGGTTATGGCTACGGAATTCGATATGAGTATGGAATTTTCTATCAGCACATCCGGGACGGTTATCAGGTAGAAACTCCGGATAACTGGCTTCGCTACGGCAACGTTTGGGAGATTGAACGCCCTGAATACCTCTACACCGTAAAGTTCTACGGACGCCTGGTGCAGTTTAAAGAAAAGGACGGAACTCTACGGTCCGAATGGGTAGACACGCAGGACGTTATGGCGATGGCTTACGACACACCAATCGCAGGTTACGGCAACAATACGGTAAACAATTTGCGTTTATGGGCGGCAAAATCGACACGTGACTTTGATTTTGAATATTTTAACCACGGTGATTACATCAAGGCGGTTCAAGATAAGCAAAAAACAGAAACCATTTCCAAAGTCCTTTATCCGAATGACAATGTGATTCAGGGCAAAGAACTCCGTTTAAAACAGGAATACTTTTTTTGTTCAGCAACACTGCAAGACATTATCCGGCGTTATCTGAAAACTCATGAAGATTTCTCCGAGTTCACCGACAAAGTGGCGATTCAGTTGAATGATACGCATCCTGCAATCGCAATCGTAGAGCTGATGCGTTTATTAATCGACAATTATCAAGTGCCGTGGGAAAAAGCGTGGAAGATCACAATAAACACTTTTGGTTACACGAACCATACAATCCTTCCCGAAGCGCTGGAAAAATGGCCCGTCACCATGATGGAGACCGTTTTACCGCGACACATGAACATCATTTACGAGATCAACAGTCGTTTCCTCGGGGAAGTCGGCAAACGTTTTCCAAACGATCCTGCGCGCTTAAGCAGGATGTCTTTGATTGAAGAAAGCACCGAAAAACAGGTCCGGATGGCGTATCTTGCTATCGTCGGGAGCCATTCTGTCAACGGGGTCGCAGCGCTGCATTCGGAAATCCTTAAAAAGGAACTGTTTAAAGACTTCTATGAAATGACGCCGGAAAAATTCAACAACAAGACCAATGGAATCACGCAACGGCGCTGGTTGTTGAAGTGCAACCCGCGTTTGGCAGATCTGATCACACGCGAAGTCGGAGAAAAATGGATCACGGATCTGTATGGTTTGCAAAAACTCAAGACTCTGGCAAAGGATCCGGCGTATCAGGAGGAATGGAGAAAGATCAAACAAACCAATAAAGAAACTTTTTCGGATTATGTCGCCAATCTGACAGGAGTCAAAGTAAACCAGGAATCGATTTTCGATATTCAGGTAAAGCGGATTCACGAATACAAACGCCAGCTGATGAATGCGCTTCATGTTGTATATCTTTACAATAAAATTAAAAGCAATCCGAACGATTCTTTTGTGCCGCGCACGAAGATTTTTGCGGGCAAAGCTGCCCCCGGTTATTTTCTCGCCAAACTGATCATTAAGCTGATCAATTCTATTGCGGATGTGGTGAACCGGGATCCCGAAATCGGAGACAAATTGCGCGTTGTGTTTTTGCCAAACTATTGCGTTTCCCAGGCGGAAAAAATTATGCCAGCGGCGGACCTGTCTGAGCAGATTTCTACCGCCGGGATGGAAGCATCTGGAACCGGCAACATGAAATTCGCGTTAAACGGCGCGCTAACCATCGGAACGTTAGACGGCGCCAACATCGAAATCATGGAAGAAGTCGGCAAGGAGAACATATTTATTTTCGGCCTCACTGCAGAAGAAGTAAAAAACTTGAAACGGAATGGTTATCGTCCGGCGGAATATTATGAGCGAAATCCGGATTTGAAAAAAATTATTGATATGCTCTCTTCCGGTTATTTCTCTCCCTCGAATCAGGATCTGTTCAAGCCAATCGTTCAGTCGCTTTTGAGCGGAGATCCGTACATGCTCCTCGCCGATTTTGACGCTTACGTGAGGTGCCAATCGATGGTCTCAAAAGAGTTTTTGACTCCGGAAGAATGGACGCGCAAAAGCATCTTGAACGTAGCAGGCATGGGTAAGTTTTCCAGCGACCGCAGCATCAGTGAGTACGCGCGAGAGATCTGGCAGGCAATACCTGTGCCGATCAAAATGGATTCCGAAATCGTCAATACAAAGACTTAAACAAAAGTAGCGCGGGCGTCCCGCCTGCAAGCGGCCGCAGACGAGACGTCCGCGCTACTTCGTTCCGCGAGGTCTTCAATGAAACGTCGTCTCATACTTTTTTTGTTCATTCTTATTGCCTCACCGGCGTGGAGTGAATCCATATTCCCGTACAAATATCAGGAAGCAAAACTAGAAAATGGCTTGAAAGTGATTTTGGTTCCCATAGACAACGCAGGGCTTGTTTCCTACACGACTGTTGTGAATGTAGGAAGCCGCCATGAAATTGAGCCCGGCCATACCGGGTTTGCTCACTTCTTTGAACACATGATGTTTCGCGGCACAAAAAAATATCCGGCCGATAAATACTCCGAAATCCTTCTGGAGATAGGCGGCGATCAAAACGCATTCACCGGAGAAGACTTCACCGTGTATTACGTACATTTTCCCCGCAGGTTCCTGGAAAAAGTCGTAGACATAGAATCGGACCGGTTTATGAACCTTGATTATTCACTGTCTGCTTTCCAAACAGAAGCAAAGGCGGTTTTGGGGGAGTACAACAAGAACTTTGCAAACCCTTTCTTTCAGCTGGAAGAAAAACTGAATGAAATTGCGTTCGAAAAAAGCACGTACGAGCATACTGCGATGGGCTTTCTCAAAGACATCCAGGACATGCCCAATCAATTTGATTACAGCCGGGTGTTTTTCACTCGCTTCTATCGTCCGGAAAATTGCATCATCATTGTTTCGGGCAAATTCAATCCGGAAGAAGCTCTATCGTTGATCAAAAAGTACTACTCTGCCTGGAAACCGGGAGACTATCGTCCGGAGATACCGAAGGAGCCGGAACAAACTCAGGAGCGAAAAGCTGCCATCCATTATGAAGGTGACACGTTACCGTTGCTCTCCATTGCATATAAGGCGCCCGCATTTCATCCGGCAAGCAAAGAGTTTGCGGCGTTGAGTTTGCTTTCGGATCTCGCGTTTGGCGAAACCTCTCTGCTCTTTCAAAAACTGGTCTTGCAAGAACAAAAGGCTGATTTCGTAAGCGGTGAATACATACCGCATATGGATGATTATTTGTTTAACATTGCTGCGCGTTTGAAAAACATTCAAGACTTGAGCGTGGCGGAGCAAGCGATTTTCGAAACGCTTGAACAAATGAAGCAAAAGCCGGTCGAAGCAAAGAGACTGGAGGACTTGAAGTCGAACAGAAAATATTCATTCTTGATGAGTTTTGACACAAGCAAGAGCATCACAAACGGTTTCTACAGGTCCATGGCGCCTTATTTGGCGCTCATCCATGGTGTCGCGGCGGTCGATCAGATCTTCAAAACTTACGACAGCATCACGCCGGGCGACATTCAAAACGCCGCTAAACAGTATTTTCAAAAAGAGAAGAGGATCGTTGTGACATTGACAGGAGCGAAATCATGAGGCGCTTTATCTTGTTGATCCTTCTGATAACCACGCCGCCGTTGTGGGCGGTGGGCGTCATTCCGGACACCCAAATACTGCTGTTAAAGAATGAGTCGCCGCTTGTGGCATTCCGTATCGCATTCTTGACAGGTTCGGCCAATGATCCGGCGGGCAAAGAAGGAGTCGCCGCGCTCACGGCTTCCCTTCTGTCGGATGGGGGCAGTCAAAAAAACTCTTACCAGGAAATCCTGCAATTGCTTTTTCCCATGGCGGCCGGCTATTCATCACAAGTGGATAAGGAGATGACCGTTTTCGTGGGCGTTGTGCACAAAGATCACCTGAATGGCTACTACGAACTTTTGAGGAACGCCATTCTGACACCTGGCTTTAAGGAAGACGATTTCGACCGCCTCAAAACAGATCAATTGAATTATGTCGCCAAGACTTTGCGCTTCAACAACGATGAGGAACTGGGCAAAGAGACGCTGAACTGGGCGATTTTCAAAGGCCATCCTTACGGCCGCCCCAATGAGGGCACCACCAGCGCGATTCAATCCCTCACTTTGCAGGATGTAAAGAATTTCTATCAGGACCAGTACACCACAAAAAATCTCATTATCGGCGTGGCCGGAAATTATCCTCCGAATTTGATCCAGAAACTAAAACAGGATTTTGCGAAACTCCCCGAAGGGATAGCGGATAAAGAATCTTTGCCGCCTGCTCCAAAAATTGAAGGTGTCCGGGTCGTGATTGTGGAAAAGAAGACTCCGGCTACTGCTTTCAGCTTCGGGTACCCCCTTTCCTTCACGCGGTCTCAGGAGGATTACTTTCCGATGATGGTGATGAATTCCTGGCTCGGTCAGCATCGAACTCTGGTGGGGCGTCTTTTTAATGTGATGCGTGAACAGAGAGGTTTGAACTACGGAGACTACAGCTACATTGAGCATTTTGCTTTCGGGGGAAGTTTCCACCAGCCCCCGCCCAATTTCTCGCGCCATCAACAAATATTTCAAGTCTGGATCCGTCCGGTGCCGCATGCAGTTCGGCACTTTGCGCTTCGCCAGGCGGTTCGAGAGGTGCAAATGTTATCCGAAAAAGGACTCACGGAGGGCGATCTTCAGGGAATCCGCAATTACCTCTTGAATTACATGGTCAGTCTAGCTCAATCCAATTCTGAATTGCTCGGTTATGCCCTGGATGATCATTTCTACAAATTGCCTAAATCGTATTTTGATCTTAGCAAGCAGAATCTTGAATCTTTGGATCTAAATCAGGTCAACGCAGCAATCAAAAAACACCTGTCTACGAAGAACATGGTGATTGCTGTCGTAACTGAGAATGCTGAGGGTTTTAAAAAGGCGCTTATTGAAAACGCGCCAAGTCCGATCAAGTACGACTCTCCAAAACCGGAAGCGATTCTGGAAGAGGACAAACTGATCATGAATTTTCCGTTTAAAATTCAGGCAGAGAACATCACCATTATTCCTGCAGACAAAATGTTCGAATAGCTCTACTTTTAAGATGAACCGCCAAGGCGCCAAGAACGTCAAGAAAAGAATCTCTAATTCAAAAATCTTGGCGACTTGGCGTCTTGGCGGTTAAAAAACATGCATATACCTGATGGATATCTGAGCCCGGCTACAGCGGGCACGCTTTACGCTTTTTCGGCTCCGTTCTGGTATATGGCTTCGCGCAAGACAAAAGCGATACTCTCCGGGCGGCTCGTGCCATTGATGGCTTTGCTATCGGCAACCTGTTTTGTCCTCCAAATGATCAACATACCCTTGCCGGGTGGCACGACAGGACATGCTGCCGGGGCAAGTCTTGCGGCCATTGTGCTCACCCCCTGGCCGGCGGTGCTGGCCGT
>JAKEFK010000215.1 GCA_022616075.1 bacterium | reverse complement strand
TTCCATCGCAATTGCACGTTTGCTTTTTAACGTTTCCGACAGAATCCGATGAAGATCCTGCCAGCTTCGAAAAATGAACTTTTCTCCGGGTAGATGATCGAGCGTTTCTGCCTCAATCGCGTGAACGATCTTCGTTGGATTTCCATTAGTAGGAATAAAATAGAACCACCGGCGGGTCGCCAGTTTGTCGCCCAATTTTACGATGTGGCGGGCGATGACGTTGCTTCCGCGAAAATCATACAAAAGCCAGCCATCCAGGCTTTCCTCTGCCAGCGCTTTCTGGATCTCCTTTAAAACGATCATTCCTCTTTCAACTCCCGGGACATTAATTGCAAGATCGCGGCGCGCGGGTCATGCGCGTCGTAAATGACCCTGTACACTTGCTCAGTAATGGGCATCGCAACGTTTAATTTTTCAGCCAGCTGATAAATCGCCTTCGTGGTGCGAACACCTTCGGCAACCATCCGCATTTGACTGACAATCTCTTCAATCTTCTTTCCCCGGCCAAGCTCGATCCCCACATGACGGTTCCTGCTGAGATGGCCAGTGCACGTTAAAATCAGATCACCCAGGCCGGCCAGACCCGAAAGCGTCGCCGGATTGGCGCCGAGACGGACCGCAAGTCGATTCAGCTCGGCCAGCCCGCGAGTGATCAAACCAGAAAGTGTATTGTAGCCATACCCAAGTCCACTGACAACGCCTGCGGCGATTGCAATGATGTTCTTAATGCTTGCTCCTACTTCGATGCCTAAAACATCCGGATTGTAATAAAGTCTGAAATAGTGGGAACGCAAATCATTTTGAATCTGTTTCCCGATTTCACGGTTTTCCGTTCCTATGACAACCGCAGTCGGATGGTGTTGCGCTACTTCTTTTGCAAAGCTCGGACCGGAAAGCACGGAAAATTGGAATTGATCGCCGCTCATCTCCTGAGTGATTTCGGAAATTCTTTTTGAGGTTTCCGGCTCCATTCCTTTGATGCAGCTGATCAGAATCGCTCCCGCTTTCCAGTGATCCTGAAACTTTTTGAATGTGGTTCGAAAATGCATGGAGGGCACAACAAGCAGCGAATAGTCCGAGTTAACAACACAGGTTTCATCCGATGTGATCTCGATTTCATCCGGCAATGGAAATCCTGGAAGATAGATGTTGTTTACTCGTTCTTCTTGAATCGCACGCAGGGTGTCCGGACTATGCACCCAGAGACGCACCCGATGGCCGCACTGCTGCGCATGGATCGCCAGAGCGGTTCCCCAGCTACCCGCGCCGATCACAGTGATTGTCTTAGACATTTTTTGGTTCGCCCAATCTTTTTTCTGTTCCCTTGATCAACCTTTGAATATTGGGACGATGACGAAAAATAATCAAGGAGGCACAAATCGCGCCCCAGATCACAACCTCCTGCTCCGCGCTGAACAGCCACGCGAAAACGGGAAACATTCCGGATGCAAGTATTGAACTTACCGATACGATCCGCACAATCGCAAGAACAAGGATGAAGAGGGCGATGCTGCAAAGGATTCCCAAAGGAGAAAGGATGAGAAACGCGCCCGCGCCCGTGGCCACGCTTTTCCCGCCGCGGAATCCAAGAAAAACCGGATAAGCATGACCCAGCACTGCAAAGAACCCTGCAATCGCGCCCCAGACCGTGCCCTCAAGCAAATAGCGGCCCAGAAGTACGGCTGTTGCTCCTTTCGCGACGTCTAAAATCAAAGTGATCAGGCCGATTGTTTTGCCCGCCGTCCTCATTACATTTGTGGCGCCTACGTTTCCGCTTCCCATCTCGCGGATGTCCCGCCCTGTTTTCAACTTCGCCAGTAAGTAAGGAAACGGAATGGAGCCAAGTAGATAAGCACCGATAAAAACAAGGAAATGCATTTTATATCCACAGATGAACACAGATAAACACAGATTTTGATTTAGATTTTATCGGTGTTCATCTGTGTTTATCTGTGGTTTCAACAAAAAATCTTGGAGGATGTGGTATTGGGCGCCTTGCGGTCGAAGAATGCTTTCGTATAGTGAAAAGCTGTTTGCGGTAAAGCCGCCAAAATCTTTGCCGGCGAGGTTCTCCGTTTCATTTGCCAGAAGTAAATGTCCCCTGTGTTCTTTGAATCGCGCGAGGGTTAAATGCGGACTGAATGCGCGATTTTCTTTTTCGAATCCCAATTTGGACATCGCTTCTTCCACGTTTTGCTGTAACGGAAGCAATTCGGGAGCAGATACTCCCACCCATAGAACATTTGGTCTGCGAGCGTTTGGAAAAAATCCGCATCCGCTGGCTTGAATGGAAAGAACGGATTGATCCTTTGCCGCGATGGCCAGAGCGTCTGTAATTTCCGTGAGTTGAGCCGGATCGACATAACCCAAAAACTTTAAGGTGAGATGAATTCCGGAAATGTTGACCCATTTCGCATCGCGCGCAAAAGGTTTCAGTTGTTTCTGCAGTTGTTCTAATTCACCCCGAATAGATTCGGGTAATCCGATTGCAACGAATAAGCGTTTCTTACTCAAGTAGTTTTAATCTCAGCAAGTTGAGCGCGGCCTGCGTGGATGAAAAACGGATTCGCGCCCGGCTGCCAATGAACCGGTATTCCTTTACCGATGTTTCTTTTTCACCGGACAAGCCTATGAAGACCAGTCCCACCGGTTTTTCCACTGTGCCACCATCAGGTCCCGCAATTCCCGTAATGGACAGACCATAATCGGCTTTTGCCAGCGCGCGAATTCCATCAGCCATCGACCGGGCTACCGGTTCGCTGACAGCGCCAAAGGATCGAATCAGGTCGTCCGGAACATTCAGGAGCTTCATTTTGGCTTCATTGCTGTAGGTTACGATCCCGCAATCAAAGTATTCCGAACTTCCTGCGATGTTTGTGATTCTTTCTGCGAGCAGACCTCCCGTGCAGGACTCAGCTACCGCAACTCGCCGGCCGCGTTGTTTTAGAAGTCTGCCAACCACCGCTTCCATCGTTTCCAGATCTTCAGCGTAAATCCAGTGTCCCAGAATCGCGCGTACCTCTGCCGATGCGCTCACGAGCTCATCAGCTGCATTTTCCTGAGCAAGCAAATGAACTTCTATCTCGGAAGGCGCGGCAAGAATCGTGTACTGTACGTCACGTAAGGAACTTGTAACCGGTTTGAGCATTTCATCTACTTGCGATTCCGGCAGCATTCCGATGCGAAAAACTTTTCGCTGATACGCTTGTTCTTTTCGCAGCAAAGGCAAGCCATATTTTTGCCACATCGGTTCCAATTCGAAGGGCGGACCGGGAAGCAAAAATATTTGTTTGCCGGAAGCTTCCAGGTAGATTCCGGGGGCGGATCCGTGATGATTCGGTAACGAGACAGCGCCCTGCGGAACCATCGCCTGTTTTTGGTTGGATTCCGGCATCTTGCGTCCGAATTTACGAAACCGTTCTTCGATTTCTGCCAGAAGATGTGGATCCAGATTCATTGGTATTTGCAGGAATGAACAAAGCGCATCGCGCGTCAGATCGTCAATGGTGGGTCCCAGTCCGCCGGAACATAGAATTAAATCGGCACGCTGGAAGGCGGTTCCGAATGCAAAGACCAGAGAATCGAGTTCATCTCCAACAATCGTTTTTGCGATAACACGGATTCCCTGTTCTTCAAGAGATCTGGTCAGGTAAAGTGAGTTTGTGTCTGAACGGAACGGGCTCAGAAGCTCCGATCCGATGGCAATGATTTCTGCTCTAATCATAAGCTCTTAAACACAGAGACACAGAGGCACAAAGTTAGAGTATAGGATTTTAAGCGTTTTTTCTCTGTGACTCTGTGCCTCTGTGTTAAAAAAGACGTTCCCAGATGTAAACGCCGCCATGCATCAAGATACAACCATAAATGCCAACGAGCACGTCGTCACTCATGATGCCCCATCCATGAGGCAAGCGTTCCGCCTGTCGCGCCGGAATTGGCTTGACGATATCCAGAAACCTGAACAGGAGAAATCCACCCAGAACATACAACCATTGAGGCGGAATCAAAAAAAGAGTGATCAGCTGTCCTGCAACTTCATCAATCACAACGAACGAAGGATCCACAATTCCTGATTCCTTCTCCGCCTTTCCGGCAGACCAGACTCCTACAAAAGTTACGATTACCACGACACCGAGATAAACCTGCCAGTATGGAATCGTTTGAAGTAAAAAATACAAAATCAAACCGGCGAGTGACCCAAAAGTTCCTGGAATAACAGGAATAAATCCAACGTAGAAAAAAGAGGCGATCGCCTTTGCTATTCTCACAATAGCGAGACAGCGCGAGCCAGTTCCAGAAAAAAGCCGGGGAAGAGGCCCAATGAGATTGTTCCCCAAACGGTGAGAATCAACGTGACAATCAACGGAAGTGCAATTCTGGAAACTGGAACAACTGCGGCTTCCTTTTCGGGTATGAACATCGCAATCACAATTCTCAGGTAGTAGTAAAAAGAGATGGCGCTATTCAGAACTGCAAAAACAACGGCCCACACATGTTCTTCCTGCAACACCGCCCGAAAGAGATAGAATTTGCCGAAGAATCCTGCGGTAGGCGGCATGCCACCGAGTGAAACCAGAAACAACATCATGCAAAAAGCGAGAACCGGACGCGTGTAGGCTAGACTCTGATATTGGTCCACATTCAAAATGCCGGCGCTTTTTTCCAGATAAGCAACCACCGCAAACGCGCCGAGATTCATGAAAATGTAGGCTGCAAAATAATACACAATGCTTTGCTGAGCCTGATCAGGCGCGGCGAGCAATCCAAGTAACATGTAACCCGCGTGTGCGATGCTTGAATATGCAAGTAATCGTTTCAAATTGTTCTGCCAGATGGCTGTCAAGTTGCCGACTGACATTGTGACAACGGCAAGAATCCAGATCATCGGCATCCAGAACTGGGAAACTGTCTCCGAAGGGAACGCAACCAGGAACACACGAATCAAACTTGCAAGAGCGGCGGCTTTGACAGTGGCTGCCATGAATGCAGTAACCGGAGTTGGAGCTCCTTCATAAACATCAGGTGTCCACATGTGAAATGGCGCAAGCGAGATTTTGAAGCCATAACCAACTAGCAAGAAAACCAATCCAAGATACAGATAAGTGCGATTGGCAAAATCAGATTTTGCGATTGCTTCGGCAACTATGTTCAATTGAATGCTGCCGGTAGCACCGTAAATAAAAGCGACGCCGTACAGGAAAAAGGCCGATGCAAAGGAACCCAGCAAAAAATACTTCATGCCGCTTTCGGCTGAGAGTGGATCCCGTTTAGCAAATGCAGCAAGCACATATACGGAAAGTGATAGAATCTCCAAACCGATAAAAAGGACCAGGAAGTTTGCGCCGCTGACAAGAAGCATCATGCCAACCAGGGTTAACAATAAAAGGCAGTGGAACGGGGCTGTCGAAAGCGGACTGTCATGCAGTAACAGCAAAGTGATCACTCCGGCCAGACAAAAGAGAAAGGAAGCAAGCAAACTAAATGAATCCAGAACGATCATTCCATCAAAGGCCGCTCCCTGGTGCGCCCAAAGAAACGGCGCGGTCAGAAGCGCCGCGACCAGAACCAGAATTGTGAATGGGTAGGACTTTTGGGCTGATTGCGCAAAGAAAGCATCGAGCAATATTACGATAATCGCTCCCACAAAGAGCATCAAGGGTAGTGAGATAATCCAAAGCGTATTCATAGTCTGTTATGCGCGCGGGATCCTCCCCCCTTATGAAGGGGGGAGTTAGAGGGGGGTTGATTCAGTGTTCGCTGCATTTCCAACCTCTCCCTAACCCCCTCCTTCATAAGGAGGGGGGAGACGCTGATTTGTTCTTTCTTCACTTGTTTTAGAGATTGCTCAACGGAAGTATCCATTTTTCGCAAGAAACTATTGGAATAGATTCCGATCCAGAACATCGCGAGCACGATTGGAACGAGAATCGCGATTTCTCTGCGGTCCAGATCCTTGAGATTCTTGTTTTCCTCTTTATCCAGCGGTCCGAACATCATTCGCTGGAACATCCAGAGCATGTAGACAGCGCCCCAGACCACTCCGGTTGCCGCGACAATCGCGATCCATGCTTTCGCGCGAAATGCTCCCAGCAAAATCAGGAATTCGCCGACAAACCCATTCAGGAGTGGCAATCCAATGGAAGATAGGAGGACAATCAAGAAAAAGAAAAAGAAGAGCGGCATCGATTTCGCTACTCCACCAAATTCCGAAATCATGCGCGTATGGCGCCGTTCATAGATCATTCCCACAAGAAGAAAGAGCGCTCCTGTGCTGAGTCCGTGATTGATCATTTGCAGAATTGCTCCGTGCAGCCCCTGTTCATTGAAAACAAACATTCCGACCATCACGAAGCCGAGGTGACTGACGCTCGAATAGGCAACGAGTTTCTTCACATCAGGTTGAACCATTGCGACCAGTGCGCCGTAAATGATGCCGATCAATCCGAGAATGATGATCAAAGGCGCGAATTTTCCCGCCATCTCCGGAAACAACGGGATTGCAAAACGCAGAATCGCGTAGGTACCCATTTTCAAAAGCACGCCTGCCAGAATCACGGATCCGGCGGTGGGAGCTTCCGTATGCGCGTCCGGCAACCAGGTATGAAACGGGAAGAGCGGGACTTTAATCGCAAACGCCACGAAAAATGCCAGGAAGAGCCAGTATTGCTGATGCGCAGGCAAATCGGTTCCGTAGAGCTGAAAGATATTAAAAGTCGCAACGCCCGTTTGCGCTTCGTGCAAGTTAAAGAGGAATACGATTGCAACCAGCATCAGGGCACTCCCGGCAATCGTGTACAGGAAAAATTTTACGGCTGCATAAATGCGATTCGGGCCGCCCCAGACTCCGATGAGGAAGTACATCGGAATCATCATCGCTTCCCAGAAAAGAAAAAAGAGAAACAGATCGAACGAAACGAAAACTCCCAGAATTCCGGTTTCCAGCATTAGAAGCAGGGCGTAAAACTGTTTCATTTTCGCGCGAATGTCATTCCAGGAAATCAACACGCAAAGCGGCGTCAGGAACGTGGTAAGCAATACAAGGAACAGGCTGAGACCATCGATTCCGATGTAGTATTCGACTCCGATTGAACGGATCCAGGGATGCTGTTCTACGAATTGTGGCTGAATTGTGGATGCATTGAACCAGATGTAAAGAGGGAGTGATACAAGAAAATCAACTAGCGAGATGAGCAATGCGGCGTTGCGAATTCGGTCGGCGCTCGCGTTTTTCCAGAAAAGCAGAACGATTCCACCCAGCATTGGCAAAAACACCACAACCGAAAGGAACGGAAAATTGTTCATCGAACCATCCAGGCGAAATATGCCAGCAAGCCGAGTGTTCCGATCAAAATTGCGGCGGCATAGGCGCGGGCATCCCCGGTTTGGAGACGTCGAAATGCGCCACCGGTGCTTCGCAGTATTGCGCCAATGTCATTCACAAACGCATCGATCATGTTGACATCGATAACACGGAAGAAGAGTTTCTCTGAAAGGAACAGAATGGGCCGCACAAAAATTGCGTGATAAATCTCATCCACGTAGTATTTGCGATACAGGATCTGATGAATCCGCGCCAGGTAAGGCTTGCTTGCGAGAAGTTGCGCAGGCACTTCGGGCTTTTTGTAATGAATCTGGTAAGCGAGATAGATTCCGCCGGCGGCAACAATTAGCGCGGCCAACATCAAACTAACTTCTGTGCCCATGTTGATTTTATGGTGCGGCGTGTCAAAGACCGGCTCCAGAAAATGTCCGAACGCATTCATCCATGGCGTGCCGACCCATCCTCCAATGATGGAAAGCAGAGCCAGCAGGGTTAATGGGAAGAGCATGACCTGACGAGATTCGTGAGCGTGTTTGACAACATGGGCATCCTCAGGCTCAGCGTGAAAGATTCTGAAAATCACGCGGAATGTGTAGTAGGCAGTCAGGAAAGCGGTGATCAGTCCGATTGACCAAACGATCCATTTTCCGTGTTCCATGCTGAAGGCGCCCAGCAGAATTGTATCTTTGCTCCAGAAGCCGGCGAACGGGAGAATGCCTGCAAGAGCAAGTCCGCCAATCCAGAAACGTTGTCCGGTCTTGCGAAGCGGTCCCCAGAGCCCTCCCATTTTTCGAAAATCGGTCTCGTTTGCCATCGCATGCATCACACTTCCGCACGCCAGAAAGAGCAACGCTTTGAAAAAGGCATGAGTCATTAGATGAAAAATTGCTGCCGAAAAAGCTCCCGCTCCAAGCGCCATGAACATGTATCCAAGCTGCGATACTGTCGAATACGCCATCACCCGTTTGATGTCGTATTGCGCCAGGGCCATAGAAGCTGCAAAGATCGCGGTGAACGTTCCGGTTGTCAGCACAACGACGAGAGCAACATCCGATTGTGAGAATAGCGGGAAGGATCTCGCCACCATGTAGACACCGGCGGTTACCATCGTTGCGGCATGAATCAAAGCGCTAACGGGAGTCGGACCTTCCATCGCATCGGGCAACCAAACATGCAGAGGGAATTGCGCCGATTTGCCTATCGCTCCACAAAAAAGCCACAAGGAGGCGGCAGTAATCACCGCAGGCGCTACTGTAGAGGAGCGTGCAAAAACTTCGCGAAAGGTGACGGATCCAAACGCTACAAAAACTGTAAATACCCCGATGAGAAAACCGAAGTCACCGATCCTGTTTACGATAAATGCTTTCTTACCTGCATCGGCGGCGCTTTTCTTTTCAAACCAGAAACCAATCAACAAATAAGAACAAAGGCCAACCAGCTCCCAGCCGACAAATAACAATACATAATTGTTTGCCAGCACCAGAATCAACATGGAAAAAATGAAAAGATTTAAATAGGCGAAGTATCTGCTGTAGTACGGGTCTCCATGCATGTATCCGATCGAATAAATATGGATGAGCAGACCGACGCCTGTCACAACCAGGATCATCACAGCGGAAAGTGGATCGAGGTGGAGTCCGAAAGGAGCGAAAAAACTGCCGGCCTGAATCCAGGGAAAATAATCCACATCGATGACGCGATGTTCCGGACTCATCTGCATGAGTGAATACACGCAATAAAGAGAAAACAGAAAGGACACACCCACGGAGGAGCAGGAGATCAAGGAAGAAAGATGACCGTTGCGATGAGTGGCAAAAGCGATCAGAAGCACACCTGCTGCCGGCGCGATGATGACCAGAAACAGCAGCAGTTCAACCAAGCTAGCCTCTCATGCTTTTCAATTCATCGATCTCGACAACTTTCCGGCTGCGATAAACGAGTAGGATAATTGCCAGACCGACGGTCGCTTCCGCTGCGGCTACCGTGATCACAAAAAAAGCCAAAATCTGACCATCCAGATTCTGAAACACCCGGGAAAAGGTAATGAGCGCCAGATTGACGGAGTTGAGCATCAGCTCAATGCACATGAAAAGCACCAGGAGATTCCTCCTGATCAGGATTCCAAGCACTCCGATCAAAAAGAGCACCAGACTCAGGATGATATAGAAAGCAGGCGGAATCATGTTTCTTCCTTGCGCGCAATATACAATGCGCCAACGACAGAGGAAATGATCAAAATCGAAATCACTTCAAATGGGAAGACGTAAGCCGTAAAAAGCTCACGGGCCAGACTTTTCACGCTGAAATCTGTCATAAGCGGAACAATCTGCGAATCCGCTGATGAAACGGCCCAGATTGTAACTCCTGCGATCAAGAGAAGAATGAGCAGGGACGCCTTACTGTGGATTTTCCACGAGGGGGAAATTTCTTCGCGAACATCCACCATCATGATTACAAAAAGGAAGAGTGTCATGATAGCGCCTGCGTAGATTACGATCTGAAGGATCGCAATGAAATTCGCGTTTAACAGCAGGAAAAGTCCTCCCATGCTAGCGATCACTACGATCAACGAAAGGGCGCTATAGATGGGATTCCTCTGCAAAATCAGGCTCAAAGCGGAAAGAACGGCAGAGACCGCGAACAGAATGAAAAAAGCCAGTTCCATGATTAAGCCTCTTTCAGGCTCCTGAGTTTGTCCAGGATTTCGTCCACACGTTTTAGTGTCAGGTTCTCTTCATAATCGTCATTGACCTGCATCACAGGCGCCGTATCACAGGAAGCGAGACATTCCTGGCGGAGTAAAGTGAAAAGTCCGTCAGCAGTTGTTTCGCCTGCGCGAATTCCGAGTGACTTTTCCAGATGCTGGATCACATCTTCGGCGCCGCAAAGATTGCAGCTCAAGTTGTGACAAACCCACAGCACATTTTTTCCGACAGGTTTCAAGAAAAGCATGGTGTAGAAAGTGGCAACTTCCATGACCTGAGCGGCGCTTATACCCAACAGTTTGGCAACGTATTCAATGCCTTCCGGTTTCACGAATCCCATCTCCCGCTGGACGATGTACAAAGCAGGGATGAGAGCGCTCCTTTTCGAGGGATATTTTTGCAAAAGTTCCTGAAATTCCTTCTCGATAGATTTGGAAAACATAGTAGTTTCGCGGCGTGGGAAATCATATCATAACGGTCTCACGTGATAAATCAGATGCAGTTTAACAAAGTAGCGCGGGCCTCTGGCCGGCAATTCGCAGGCGGGACGCCCGCGCTACTCTGTTAAAATTAATCATGGAAAGGGATCCGTTGAAACGGTTTAGCAGCCGCGTGGAACATTACATCAAACATCGGCCACGTTATCCGCAATACGCTCTGGAATTTCTACAGTGGGAACTCAACCTACAAAGCTCATCTGTGATCGCAGATATCGGATCCGGAAGCGGGATATCGTCTGAATTGTTTCTGGCTGCCGGAAACAAAGTATTCGGAATCGAACCAAACGCGGAGATGAGACAGGCCGCGGAAAAATATCTGTCTGCCTATCCGGACTTTCACAGCATGGATGGCAAAGCGGAAGAGACCGGCCTTCCAGATCATTCCGTCGACTTCATCGTTGCAGGACAAGCCTTTCACTGGTTCGACCGGCAAGCTTGCAAACTGGAATTCTTGCGGATTCTGCGTTCCCGTGGCTGGGTGGTTCTACTCTGGAATGACCGGCGTCAGGATACGTCTTTTGCAAACGCTTATGAAAACTTTCTGAAAACCTATGCAATCGATTACGACGTTGTGGACCATCGTAACATCACCAAAGAAGCACTAAAAGAATTTTTCGGAGGCAAGTCGTTCCATTTCAAAATGTTTGACAACGAACAGGTTTTCGATTTTGAAGGGCTCAAGGGACGAGTGCTGTCCTGTTCTTATATGCCGATGGAAGGGCACACCAATTTTCAAGACATGATCGATGCCTTGAAAATTCTGTTTCAGAGATTTCAGCAAAACGGAACGATCCGCATGGGTTACAACACGTTGATGTACTACGGAAGATTCTCTTGACGCCGAGACACGCGGAGGCGCCGACACGTAGAACGCATCGACGCGCCACGCGTCGACGATTTTAATCCTGGTTGTGCTTTTTTCTCTTTGAGTCCTCTTTTTTCTGTTTCTTCGGTTTTCTCTCCTCATCGTTCTGTTCCTTTGAGGTTACCTCTTCCTGATTTTCGCGGGGAGAGATTTTCTTTCTTTCACTTTCCTGATCTTGTTTTTTGCCGTAATGTTTTTCGACCGCCGGTTCCGGACGGGTCCGTTGGAGCGGTTCAGGCTGTTCCTGAATCACTCGATCCCTTTGCTTCGATTTTCCAGAATCAATATTGGGCCGCTCGAAATCCATATCCTTTTTCTTTTCTACAGGCTTCATTCGTTCAAAGCCCCTTTTCCTCTCCTGCGGAATAGGGGCTGCTTCAAACTTCCTGCGCTCCTTTTGTTGATTCTGCTTTGCTTCGAATTCGGCATCGCGTTTCTGACGGTCCTGTTTCATCTTGAATTCGATCTCGCGATTCTTTTGCTGTTTCAATACGGCATCGGATTCCCGTTCCTTTTTGACCGGCACGGACTTTAACTGCGAATCCCGGTCTTCCGTGTTCCTGTTTCTACCGATTCCAAAAGGAACGTCTTTTTCTTTATGCTCCACTTTGGTTTCGCGCTTCTTTTCAGTTTCAGGCGGATTCGTTCGGATCACTTTTTCCGTTTTTTCACGAACAAAATTCTTGCGCTGATGTTCAACGTTCTTCTGCTGATTGATCGCGTCACGAACCACTTCCTCTTCGGTCAGCTTCTTGATCTTCGGCTGCTTGTTTTCCTGTTTGAAGACTTTGTTTACAACCGGCGCATTCTCCGCCTGGAGTCCCTTAAAGTTCCGTTTCTTTTCCGCAAATGCAGGAGCAATCACATTCTTTACAACACGATTCGCATTTCGGCGGATGTTTTCTTCTTCACCGGACGGGACCACCACTTTCACCCTGCGGTTGTTCGTTTCAATTTCGCGAACCTGAACAGGAGTTTCGTTGATCCTCCGTTTCACAATCCGTTCCAGAGTTGTTCTTTGCAGCGGTCGCGAAGAAATCCGTACGCGCCTGCGGTCAAAGAGCGCTCTTGTGTAATCGGAATCCAGATAGCAATCGGAATAGTTGCTGTAACCATAATGACGCGTGTCAATGAAGATCCACAGGTTTACAACAATGTTTCTGTAACCGGACCCATAAAACAGGTCACCATAACCTGAGTTGTAAGGATCACCGTAGTAATCGTCATCGTAGTAATCATCGTCATAGTAGTCATCGAAGTCGTTATCGTAGTAGTCGAATTGATTGTGCGATCCACGGTAATCGAGATATCCACGCGAGTAATCGTATCCATGAGGCGGCGCCGGCATCCAGCCGATGTTGTCGTAGCCATGGCTCCAAATTACTCGACCTGGATGCCAGTCATAGCCGGGAATCCAGACCCAACCAAAACGTGAGCTCCAGATCCAGTTGCCGTAGTGATAACCGACCCATGCCCACGGTTCATAGCCGGTCCATGTCGGACCGTAGCTGGTGTAGTTCCAGTGTCCCTGTGTAAAAGGACGCCAACCATGGTGGACATAAGGTCTCCAGACCTGACCAAACGGAGCAACCGTTACCCAGGCCCCGTAATCACTCATCACGTTATGAAAACTGATGCGTGGTGTCCTGTATGAATAGGGAAGGGTATAGGGTAAGTAATCGTAGTTTCCAACTGACATATAAAAGTCGTCAGTTCCAAGAGAAAGGGAGAATCCGGAGCTTGCTGAGGCTAAGCCTCCAAATCCCAGAAGCATTACTCCCAAAAGCAAAACACTTAATTTCCGTAACATCGTGAACCTCCTGACGATGGTTGTGTGAGCAAAGGTTGTGCCAATTACTTAAGTCATTTATTCTAAATAGATTACTATTTTGATACGGCGAACAATGTACTCTCCAAAGGACATCTTTTTTGCGTCTTTGCGCCATTGCGTTGATGTCTTATAATTCATGTGCAAACCAATTGGAGAGGTGATTCAAAAATGCCCATTTTCGAATATGTGTGTGCCGATTGTCAGGAGACTTTTGAAAAAATAGTTCAGAAGGAAGAGTCCATTCTCTGTCCGGTTTGCAACGGTCAACGTTTGGAGAAACAGTATTCGCGATTCGGGATGGGAACGTCCTCCAAAGAGAATTATCCATCCCTTCCACTTTACAAATCGGGTGGCTGCTGTTGCAGTCCTGGCAGTTGCGGATGCAAGAACTGATGACAAAAATACCCGGTAAGAAAATCGCGCCAAAGAAAATCGATTCCAATGTTTCTGTTACGGAATTAATCGATCAGGCATTTTTGTCTTACAACGCTGGCCGTTTACGAGAGGGATGCCAGCTATTCTCCGAAAGAATGCTGCAGGACGATGTGACGGTCGGTGTGAGTCTTACCGGAGCTTTGACGCCTGCCGGTCTGGGCATGTCCTGTCTGATCCCGTTGATGGAAGCGGGTTTCATTGATTGGATGGTAAGCACCGGGGCCAATCTCTATCACGATACACACTTTGCGCTCGGCTTAAACATGCATCAAGGCACACCTTTTGTGGACGATGTGAAATTACGACAGGAGGGAATCGTTCGCATCTATGACATCCTTTTTGAATATGATGTCCTCCTTTCCACCGATCAGTTCTACGTAAAATTGGTCAGCGGTGAAGAGTTTCAGCGCTCGATGGGTACCGCTGAGTTTCATTATCTTGTCGGCAAGTATTTAACCGAACGCGAAAAAAAGTTGAATCAGCATAAATCGGTTCTCTCTACTGCTTATCAATGCGGAATACCGGTGTACACGTCCTCTCCTGGCGATAGCTCGATCGGAATGAACATAGCCGGTGTGGCGTTGAAAGGGAATAAATTGGTGATGGATCCGAATCAAGATGTGAATGAAACGACTTCCATTGTTTTGAATGCAAAAATGCATGGAGGTCAGAGCGGCGTATTGATGCTGGGCGGCGGTTCTCCTAAAAATTTTGTGTTGCAAACGGAACCTCAGCTTCAAGAGGTTCTGGGTATCCAGGAAAAAGGGCACGATTATTATCTGCAGTTCACCGACGCGCGTCCTGATACGGGCGGTCTATCCGGCGCAACACCCGGTGAAGCCGTCTCCTGGGGAAAAGTCGATCCTGATAAATTGCCCAACACGGTGGTTTGCTACACGGATACGACAATCGCGCTGCCACTACTAACCGCGTATTCTCTTGCCAAAAAACAACCACGCACTCTCAAACGTTTGTATGACCGCAGGTCCCAGATGATGAACCAGTTGCGCAAAGCAATGAATCTGGAATGAGCGCCCGTTTCACAATCCGATTCCCGGTGCGTTTCCGCGATATCGATGCGCTCGGACATGTCAACAACGCTGTCTATTTCACTTACATGGAAAGCGCGCGAACCGAATACTGGATCAAACTATTTGGAGTTCGTGAGCTTGGCGAGCTTGGATTCATTGTTGCTCATGCGGAGTGCGATTATAAAGTTGCTGCGCGTTTTGGCGATGAGCTCGAAGTGAGTATCTGGACTTCTTCGATTGGAAATTCAAGCTTCGTGTGGGACTACGAAATTCACAACAGTGTTACCCGGCAATTGATAGCAAAGGGAAAAACGATTCAGGTAACCTACGATTACGGCAAAGAAAAAGCGATGCCGGTCCCGGACGATGTCCGTAAAAAACTGCTGGAAAACTAACTTTCTCACCCGCTTCACACCCGTTTTCGTTGCATCGTCTTATCTTTAACTTGTGATATAAATTCATCTTCTTCCTTGGCGACTTGGCGCCTTGGCGGTAAATAAAGGTACACTCAGATGAATCGCGCGCTGGCTATTTATCATTCCTCGATCGGCAAAAAGGCAATCATGGCGGTCACCGGCATGATAGGCATCGCCTTCGTGATCGGGCACATGGTCGGTAATCTGCAGGTCTTCCAGGGCGCGGAAAAATTGAATGCTTATGCAGCCCTGATCCGGCAATATCCTGCGCTGCTTTATTTTGCGCGCGCTGTATTGCTCGGCGCAGTCATTTTGCACATCGTTGCGGCGTATCAACTGTCGCGGATGAGCTGGCAGAGCCGGTCGCAAAGCTACGAAAGGTGGGAGCCGGTCGCTTCCGACTATGCTTCAAGGACGATGCGCTGGAGCGGTCCCATCCTGCTCCTCTTCATCATTTATCACTTGCTGGATTTCACATTCGGCACTGTGAACCCTGATTTCAGACATGGAGACGTATTTCACAACGTGATATCGAGTTTCACATTGTGGTACGTTACTGCCTTCTACGTTGTCTCGATGCTGGCGCTCGGGCTCCACATGTACCACGGAATCTGGAGCATGTTTCAGTCGCTCGGACTGAATAACCCGAAATACAATCAGTACTGGAAAAATCTGGCTGTTATCATTACGGGAATTGTAGTGATCGGAAATATCGCGATGCCGCTTGCCGTCTTTTTCGGATTTGT
>JAKEFK010000214.1 GCA_022616075.1 bacterium | reverse complement strand
TCGGAGTGTTGAAAGCGATGCTGGATTGATCATTGAAATGGATGTACAGCTGATCAAGCAGCTTTCCGATTTTGCTCTGGCAGTAGCAATCTTTAATGAGAGTAACGTCAAATGTCTTGAAGTGAACATTCCTTCCATCCGTTCCATCACAGACACCTGGAACGGAAACTCGAAATTTCAGTGCCACATTCCTAATTTACCGCTGCTGCCAGGACACTACTACGCGAATGTCGGAATTTATCCACCCGACTGGCACTGCATCTATGACTATCACTGGCAAATGCATCCGTTCCGTATTGTAGGGGATGTCCCCAACGTCGCGGGGATTGTTTCTGTTCGACCGGTATGGAGCAAACCACGCAAAGACGCTAAGACTTAACGCAAAGACGCTAAGACCTAAGACCTAAGATGCAAAGAAATAAATCAAAGGTGGTAGCCGGCTTTGGTTGCGTCATCGTAAAACATTTTGACCGTCTCGAGAGACAGCTCGTTCAAATCCTTTCCGATCAACTCCAACTTTTTCAGGATGTCGGTTGTGGCAGTGAGGATGTGGCACCCAATGGCGGAAGCCTGAAACAAATTCAGCAACTCTCGCGGGCTCGCCCAAATCAATTCGATGTTGGAATATTTCCTGAGCGATTCTACTGCTGCTTTCATTATCGGAACGGGATCGCGGCCGGTATCGGCCACTCGTCCTGCAAACAGGGAAACGTAGGCGGGGCTGCCACCTTCGAGTGCTTCGCTCACTGTAACAATCTGCTCGAGGGTCAATATTGCGGTAACGTTCACCTTGATTCCGTCATGTGAAAGGCGTCGAATTAGCTCTGTCGCCGGATTCCTCCGTGTATTCGTTACGGGAATTTTTACGTAAACGTTTTCCGCCCAATTTGCTATCCTTCGCGCCTGCTTTTCCATCTCTTCAAAATCATCGGAGATGACTTCAAATGAAATGGGACGATCCGTGATGACTTCCAGCACCTCATGCGCAAATGTTTCGTAGTCCCCGACACCAACCTTTCGCATCAACGTTGGGTTCGTTGTGAAACCTTTGATCCAATCATGGCGGGCCATTTCGAGCATCCCGGATTTATCCGCGCCATCGGCGAAGATTTTCGTCTTGATTGAGGCAGGAAGCTTCATCGTTATTGAGCTTACTCCAAGTTCGGCGAATTGCGCAACGCAAAACTATTTTGCTGTAAAATCTGCGTGAATGAACGATCTGGTGAAGCTTCAAGAGTCTCTTTGCTCCACTCTTTTTTCTCTTAAACGGGTCCTTCCTTTATCACTCGTCATGGCGCTTCTCTGCGCAACCTTTAACGTCGATTTATCCCGGAGATATGTAACAGACATCGGCATTACTGCAACCGGAGAGAAACTGTCTGAAGAAGCAATGGCGGCGGTTGCATGGATCAGGCATCCAACCATCGGTGAATTGCGGCAACAGGATTTTGATGTTTACAAGTCTCCAGGGTGGGAAATCAAGGACAACCTGATCTTTATCTCAAGACGTAACCAGCCTGCCGAACTGGCGTTGCGGGGTGACTCAAGAGTCAGAAGGATCGTACTTATCAAAACTCCCTACTCGGGAGCAGTAGAACTGGAGATTAATGGAATTAAGAAAACGATTAATCTATTCGATAAAAATCAGTCAATGGAAGTGATCGAACTGCCTCACTTTTTGGAAAACAACGGATCGGTCGCCCGCCCTGTTGCAGCGTTCGCCCGCCAGTTTGCGGAATATCTTTTACTTTTCATCCTAGTCTGCGCTGCAATGCTTCCAATTTATGCAAAGCTTCCTGCGCCTCAATCTATGAATGCTGTCGTGATTGCAACCGATCAAAAACGAATTGTTTTGCAACATAAGTATTTGATCCTGTTAAGTCTCGCAACCTTTTCGCTACTGGTGTTTTCCTTCTACCCCGGCATCATGATGCTTGATTCCTATTTGATGTACATGCAGGCGCTCTCGCATGAGTTTCAAGACTGGCATTCACCAATGATGGCCGTACTCTGGTCATTCACGGATAAAGTCATACGGGGTCCCGGAGGATTGTTCCTGCTTCACCTGTCCATCGCGGTTTACTCCTTTTATCTCCTTTCACAGGTCGCACTTCTAAGAGGGAAGAAGTTTTTTCCACTTCCGATGATCATGATTTTTTTGCCCATGGTTTCCATTCTGCTTTTTGTGCAGATGACCGACATTTCCATGGCGCTGTTTTTTCTTCTGGCTTTCTCTTTGTGGTATTTCTGGCGGGGAACAGGCAAACTGGATAAACCGAAATTGCTGTTGATCTTCGCGCTTGTATTTTACGGATCGGCAGTGAGACATACTGCAATTGCTGCCGCCGTTCCGCTGGTTTTCCTTTTTCTTGTAGATTTGACGACTCCAAAAAAGGGAATCCTTCTTTCCGTTGCTCTCGGAATATTCTTTTTTCTTGTGAATCAGGTGTTCGTGTATAGAATTCTCAATACATTCAAACGTCACGTCTCTCAGACAATCATGGCCCACGATCTGATGGGCATTTATGCGATAACGAAAGAGAACTATTTTCCGGATAGCTATTTAAAAAAGGAAAAGCTCGATAGGTTGATGCTCAGTTTTGACCACAAAAGTCTGGATCCTACGACTCTCATCGAATGGAAAGAAACGTATATTTCACGAGATCTGCGCATTCTTGAAAAGCTACGAAGAAACTGGATCAAGGCTATCTTTAATAGACCTGCCGCTTATCTGACTCATCGTTGGATACTATTCGAAAGTTTCCTGTATGATGCGGATGGATGGACTCCGACAACCACTGTAGGCGAATCGCGGCCACCCATTTTAAGAAGCATGCCTCCCCCGTTGTTGAAAGAAACCAACCTGGGAAAAGTTCATTCCGGCTATGTGCTCTGGTTATACCGCAACGTTCAATTCCTGTTTGAAGCATTCTCCTATGTTCTTTTGTCCGGTATCCTGTTGTTCGTTTCTGTGTGGTGGCGGAAAAGAGTCCCAGGTGTTTTAGCGGCATCCTCCCTCCTCTATGTGATTCCGTACTTCTTCTTTGCGCCGGCCGGCTGCTACCGCTATACGTACTGGTCTGTATTTGCAACTGGCCTTGCATTGATAGTGCTTTGGATGGAAAAGGAGCCTAAAGCAAACCCTGTTCTTTCAGGAAGCTGAGTATTTGCTGAGAGGCAATCGAATGAGCTGTTTGATTGGGATGACGATCGACGTGCGGCAATACCATTAGATCTCGATCGGAGTGTTTATCGTGAAGGGCCTTTGCAAGATCAAGGAAAGGTATTTTTGTATTTTGCAATTCCCTCGAAACGGTGCGAGTTAATTCGTTCCATTCTTTTCCCTGCTGAGTTGAGCCTGAATAATCGGAGTTGTTCCGAAAGGAAACCACAGCCAATCGCGAACCGTCATTGCTAAGACGCCGATTGAATTGCAGGATTTCATCAGCACAATCGGAAAAATCATACGGGTGAATCGTTTTCCAGAACCTTGCCCATGTGAAGAATAACGGACCTCTCTCGTTCAGTTTCACCAGAACCGTTCTGTTTGCGTTTTTTGTCAGGGTAAGAATCACAAGATCCGGCTCGTACCTGCTTGCATAAAACTTGTAAAACAATCGAGTTTGCTGCGCTCCGTATTCATCTACACCGCAATTGATCACGTCATACTTTTCCTTCAATGCACTTTGCATTTTTGCGGCGAATGTATCTTCCTCATTCACGCCGGAACCCAAAGCATAAACATCTCCGAGCACCAGAATGCGACGGATTCCGGAAGGCTTCGGAATGTCATAATCCGGACCGCGGCAACCGAAGGCATTGAAACGGTATTCAATGAAGTACTTCTGTTCAGATTCAATGGGTTTTCCATCCGGCATGCTGATCAATTGCACATCCGAAAATTCCACCGGTATGTCGCTCTGCGCCACATCGAAGTGTATTCGCGCATTTCCGTCCGCGTCTGTTGCTGTAAAATCGATTTGAAAATCTCTCCATTCCGGTTTCAATTCGACTTCCTGATATAACCCGAGACCGGTCCAGGGTTCATGCGATCTGGAAAACCCAACGAGAATTTTGCGCGGACGATCGGCACGACCGCGAAAACGCACACGATATTTGTGTTGCGATTCAACCCTCAGGTGAGTCAAGTTTAGCTGAATGTCGTAAGGCGTGCTGTTCCCGGTGTTTTCAATATTGATGCGCACCAGGCCCGGTGTGTCGGTGGAATAGACAGCTTCCGCTTGAGAATTTCCGCCTTTGCGAAACCACCATTGATTCTGCCTGCTGTTCTCTTTTTTGAAATAACCGCCGGGGTTTTCAAGATAATAATCCTTAAAGGTGGAACCCGGACGATACACTGTTTCCAACGTTGGATGCGGTATTGTCACAGCATTCCATTCGCCAGAGGTGGCCTGCTTGATAGGTGTGATCACCGGAGAGGGCAAGACAATTTCACAGATAAGGATCAACGCGACAACACTGCTGCAAGCCAACATCAACTTCGGCCAAGCAGGAGGATTCAGACGGGAGATCAATGCGGAAAGAATGGCGGCAGCATGCAATAATATCAATGCAACTTCAAGCAGCCTCGGGGCAGAGCTTGGTTCCGTATCGATTAATTTAAGGACAAAAAAGAGGAATTGAGCACTGTAGAGCAAAATGATCCGCGCCAGTAGTTCAGTACTCCGTTTGAAATAGAATTTCAATCCAAAAAAAATACTGGCAGAAGCGAGACCAATTGCGGCAAGGTTGTAAAAACTCCAACGGCCAGTCAGGCCAAAAAATATTCCTTGCAGGAAGGAGATAGAAATAACTGTTACGACAGCTGTATTGGCGAAGTACACGATCTTTCGATTTGTAACTTCATCCATGAGACACGGATGATAGCATGGAATTGTGGGAAAATAACCAGGAATGCAATGCTGATCGGCGCACATTCGACCTGGTTAAAAGAGGATCTCTGTCCTGTTTTGTTAAAAGAGATCAGGGAGATGAAGGGGATCCTGATCGTTTCGCTAGCGGTCGCGTTCCTATTTACCGGATTCGTTTTCTTTCTCTTTCCAGGGCATTTCGCCCAAATCGAAATCACCGCGACCGGACGGAAAGGTTCTGAACATGCGAGGGCGGTTGTTGTATGGTTGATGTCGCCAGACCTGACTCAGATCAATTCTCAAGAGTTAATTGTTCAAAAATCACAGGGTTGGGAACAAAAAGAACGGTTTCTGGTCTCAACAAAGACTCACCCGGCCGAACTGCAACTCACAGGTTATTTTTTTTTGGATCAAACTCTTCAATTCTCTTCAACACCCTATTCGGGACTGGTCGAGATTGAAACGAACGGGGAGCCTAAAATCGTCGATCTGTTTCAGCCCAGTCAAGGCATGAAACCTTTTCCTCTCAACCGTTATCTGTCAGTCAATCACAGGCAACTGAGTCATACGCTCTCCGGTTTTTTGATGAAATTGATTAGAAACTTTTTTCTGTTGACATGCTTTCTTGTTTTCCTGAGAGTCATTCACTTTAAATATCTGCGCCCTGCTTTTCTGATTGGTTGTCTGGTAATTACAGTAAATGTTCTGTTTCTAATTTCGCCTCGGGCTCCGGAAAGCCTGATCACAACGGGAGATGTCATTTTATACGATATTCGAGGACCGCTTCACTTGACGATCAACATCGATTCCTGGGACTTTCTGGACCTCGGCAGAGATCCACGGTTGATGTTTACGGAAAAACATCAGAGATTTCAAGGCCGTCCGCTCTACTCGGCTCTTGGTTTCCTATTGTCTCTTCCCTTTCGTCCATTCCGTTCGGAGTGGATTGCCGCTGTTTTTAATCCGTTAGCCTATTACTTTCCCGAAGTTATCGGTTATGCAATTCTCAACGCAATCGTGCTAACGGTCTCCATCCTGATTTTTTTTCAATTGGTGGAATGCAAGCTCTCATTCGATTGGTTGCTGCTGTTACCTTTAACAATCTTTACAGCGAACGAAGTAACAAAAGCTTTTTTTTGGACTCCTCATTTGCAGGTCTTCAATCTCGTCATTCCCATCCTCTCTCTTATGCTTTACTGGGGGATGCTCCAGCGTCTCGATACATTACGATTACGTCACTTTCTGTTGATCGGTGGCGTCATCGGGGTTTGTGCGCTTGCCTATCCTGGTTTTGGCTCGGTGGTCCTTGGAGCCATGCTGCTGGTGCTTCTCAAGAGCAAACAAAAATTCGCTGCGTTTCTGATGCCCGTTACGTTTTACGTTCCCATTCTGCTATGGAGAATGATTGTCGTACTTTCCACTGGCCGCTTTTACGACGCAGAAGTGGTTGAAGGTAGATTATTCACCTGGGCTATGGATATTGTGTTGGATTTTGACGCTTTTAAAGTCGCTTTTGTGAAGAATATCGGAGATTTCAGCCTGACCCTCATTCAGGTGATGTCTGTGCCTGTTTTTATTTTGATTTGTCTGATGGCTTTTCGTTATAGATACCAAGCACAGTCCAAAACTTCAAATCCCATACCTCAGGAATTACGGATCGCCTTCTGGATTTACTATGCTTCAGCTGTCCCTTTTCTTTTTTTGATCGGAATCTACAGAACGCGCCTGTCCTATTGTCTCGTTCCACCTTTGCTGGTACTTATTGGCAGGGAATTGAAAAACCTTGAAGGAATCTGGACAGGCCGCCCGGTGTTCTTTCTAAAAGTGGTAACACTGATGTACTCTTTCGGCCATCTGATCTACTGGGTGTTGCGGAAAGGACCGTGGTCCTGAGATTGAGTTTCATGAATCCAAACTCCAGTCAATTGGATCAACTTAAAGAAGAATTGAAACTTCACTTGCGCAGGGATTTGTTGCGAGTCCGGCAAATGCTACCCTTAGCACTCGTAGCTGCATTCTTCTTCACAATTGTAGTACTCGACCTCTCGCCCAAATTTTTTGCGAAAATATCCATTACCGCCACAGGACAAAAAAAGTCCAGCGAAGCGCAAGCAGCAGTAGCCTGGCTTGCATCTCCTACAATCGGCTATCTTCAACAACAGGACTTTGATATTCGCAAATCGATTGGTTGGGAAACAAAAAATGACCTTCTGATCTCCAACCGGAACCAACCTGCAGAACTGACGTTGGAAGGACCATTCTCGCTTCAGAAAGCTCTTGAGTTTTTCAAAACTCCGTATTCAGGAGAAATCGTAATAGAAGCAAGCGGTTCCAGAAAAGTTGTCGATCTATTTCAATCCGACCCTGGAAAAGAATTCATCTTCCCTCGTGATTTGAATATGAGCAAAGGCGCCATCCTCACTGTCGGGCTTGCATTTTTGTTATCAACTGCAAAATATCTGTGTTTGCTTCTGGTTTTTGCGTTCGGTTTTCAAACTCTGACCGCCACACTCCCAGACGCGAATATCCATGCAAACGAATTGTTACTCACCGGCTCAACTGCAATTCTTATGTTGTTCCTTGCCGCTTTCTATCCTGGCGTCATGTACGTTGATTCCTACGATCAATACTTCAACGCTCGCGCCTTCAGCTTTGGCGACTGGCATCCTCCAATGATGTCAATTTTATGGTCATTGAGCGACAGAATCATTGAAGGACCAGGAGGGATGTTGATCCTTCATCTGTTGATGGCAGTGTGCTCTTTTTATCTTCTTTCCCGGGTGGCTCTTTGGAAAAAGAAGAAGCTCTTTTTTGTTCCGTTGATCTTGATTTTCCTGCCTGTTGTTTCCTGCATTTCTTTCGCAGTCGTGAAAGATGTTTCCTTCACGATGTCCTTACTATTTGCTTTTTCGTTATGGTACTACTGGCGTTCGAAGGAAACAATATCGATCCCGAAACTCGCGCTGATTCTGCTTCTTCTCTTTTATTCGTCGGCTGTAAGATACAATGCTCTGCCAGCCATTCTACCTTTGATTTTTCTTTTTCTGCTTGACTACACTTCCCGAAAGAAGGCACTTCTGATTGCGCCTGCCATCTGTCTGTTTTTTCTTCTGGCGAATCATTTTGTTGTTTATACTCTCTTTCGCGCTACCAGAGAATACGCTTATCAGGTCATCATGGGACATGATTTGATGGGGATCTATGAGATTACGGGCAAGAATTACTTACCGGACGAATACATAAAGAAAGAAACATTGAATAACCTCATGAGACAATTTGACCACCGGACCTCCGATCCAACGGCATTCTATGGATTTCCGCTCTATTACGAAGGTCGTCTGATCTCCATCCTTGAGAATCAATGGTTCACAGCCATCCGGCAGAACCCCGCCGCGTACCTGACGCATCGTTGGATCTTGTTCAAGAACTTTCTAAGCAATTTTGGGGGGACAGTATTTTGCATGTTTCCAGTGAGCGTACCTCCACAAAGTGCGATCTCAGGTCCTCCGAGGCCCTTGCTGGAAGAAACTGCGCTCGGAAAACTCCACACAAAATTCGTAACATGGACGTTCACACAATATGGCTTTCTATTTGAGGCACTGACTTATCTTTTTGGAAGTTGTATTCTCCTGGTGATCGCAATCCGCAAAAAATCCCTTGCTGCTGGAGCCCTGAATGCCTCCTCCTTGCTCTACCTTACTTCTTATTTCATAGTTGCGCCCGGTGTACATTTTCGGTACGTCTACTGGTCGGTTCTGGCAACATTGCTGTCGCTTCTTGTTCTCTGGATGGAACGCAAAAAATGAGTTTCCATCTGAGGAAACAACTTCGCTCCCTGCGATCTGTTCTCCCTTTTTCAATAATTGCTGCATTTTTCTTTACGCTGCTGACACAGGATCTGTCCCCTGAATATTTCTCCGTAATCTCGATAACCGCCACCGGTGATAAAGCGAAAGATTCGAAAGCACCGGTTGTCTGGATGGCACATCCGGATGTCGCTGAATTAATGCGTCATGGGTTTCACGTTGAAAAATCTGCTGGATGGGAGATACATCAGGGAATCTTTATCTCCACACGAAATCAGCCCGCGGAACTTCGCCTTACCGGACATTCTCGCAAGACGATAAGATTGGAGTTCAGTCAGACACCTTACTCGGGCAGAATGGAATGTGAAGTAAATGGAAAGAAAAGGAATTTCGATTTATTCCGCGACGATCCATCTACGGAAATGGTTCCGCTGATTGATGGAACGACAGAAAAGAAGAGTTCTTTGCTGCCGGCGCTTTCCACGTTTGTGAAGCATTTCTCAAAAAATGCTTTGTTGTTGATTCTCTTTTCAACGGCTCTATATCCGATCTATCGCCGCATGCCGTCGGCTCGTTTCATTCCCCCAACCGTTAGCTTCAGAATCGAGAAGCGACGGAAATACCGGATGATCGCTATCGTTTTCATTTTTGGAATTTTCGTGTGGGGGTTCTATCCAGGTGTAATGACCGATGATTCGGTGGATCAATACGCGCAAGCCGTCCGGTTTGAGTTCAACGACTGGCATCCTCCCATTCTGGCAGCGCTATGGTCAATTACAAACAGAATCGTTGAAGGACCGGGAGGAATGTTTCTTTTACATACTGGAATGCTCTGTTTTTCAACCTTCCTGCTCTCGCTGGTTGCAGCAATCAAAGGCAAGAAGAACTTCTTTCTCCCGTTGCTGGCAGTCTTGCTACCGGTTGTTTCCTGTATATTCTTCTACATCATCAAGGACGTTTCCTTTGCTTTTTCTCTCCTTCTCGCTTTCTCGTTATGGTACTTTTGGCGGACAACCGGCAAACTGAACAAACTAGGATTACTCTTTATCCTCGTGCTGGTTTTTTATGCTGCTTCAGCCAGATTGAATTCGGTGACTGCCGTAGTGCCTCTGTTGTTTCTCTTTCTGCTGTGTTTCACATCCAAACGAAACGCTGCTTTCTGTTCTCTGGTGACAGCCGCTCTGTTTTTTCTGGGTAGCAGTTATCTTACGTACAACATACTTATGGCGCGGAGGAGCTATGTTTTTCAGGTGATCATGGCCCATGACTTAATGTCGATTTATGACATCACCGGGCGTAATTATTTTCCAGAAAATTATTTAACCAAGGAAAGATTGGACCAGCTCATGAAGAAATTCAGCAAGCTGGATTCGAACGCAACTACCTGGATTGAGCAACCTTTTTTAAGCACGGATTCGCAAGTAGCAAGTCAGCTAAAGAATCAATGGGTGAGAGCGATTCTTGAAGAACCAAAAGCCTATTTGCTCCATCGGTGGACTGTATTCAAGTATTTTCTTCTCGCTGTCGACCCCTGGCTTTATAACTATCAGGAACCGGCGTCCTGGAATTCCAGTAGACGGCCGCTTTTGATGGGAGAAGATTTTCCAGCAAAAGTTTACTTAAAATATGGAGATTGGGTTCGTGGGAATGTGAGCCTCGCCTTTCAGACTGTAACTTACCTGATTACATCTTTGTCGATTCTTATCTTCTCGATCAGGAAAAGAATCATGGCAGCCGGCGCCCTGTCCCTTTCCGCGCTGCTGTATCTATTTTCATACTTTTTTGTAGCTCCCGGTGCCGATTATCGATACACTTATTGGCCCGTTTGTTCGGCTCTGATCACCCTATTTGTCATGTGGGTAGAAAATGAGCCGCATGACTCAAAAATGAAATAAAGACTGCCCTCAACTTTCAACGGGCGTGCTATCATAGGGCAGTTAGTCCACTAGGGAAGGATTAAGAGGGTCGGGAGGCGGTATCAGGGGAAGCGACCTGCCAAGAATCGTAGCCATATGCACAATCGTCGTGTGCGTGCTTCAGGCATTTTTCTTCCTGTTTGATCCTTCTCGGACCATTTACAATGCGATCGCTATCGGCATTGCCGTGGTGAATCTTTTTTTCTCAATACGATATCTTACGGGACAGGGCAGGCGTCCATTCATCCCTGTATTCACCTTTTATTGCATACAGCTTGGCGCTTTTCTTCTGCAACTGATTTCACAATCCCCGACACATCCGAGAATGCTTGCCGTGTCGATCTTGTTGCTTCATGCCGGAATCATTTTGTCGGTTCTGCTAACACTCGCAACAACTCTTTCCGGAAAGGCTGTGTTTTTTTCGTTTGGTCTGATGGCCGCAATCTTCATTTATGAATTGATATTGCAGTTTCAGAAGCAATCAACGACCGCTGCATTATCGACAACGGTTACGCATTCGTCTCATTCGGAGATGAAGACGATTTATCCGGACAATCCAGGAAATTACTTTCACACCGAGGATCCTCGTTGGTGGCTTCGCACAGCTGGGGGCAGTACGGCCAGTGTTGTTTCACTTCCCGGCGATCAAGATGCTGTAAGAATTTCGATTACACGAGTCGAAACGAAAAACGCTTTCGATATACAACTGAATCAGTCACCTTTTAAGGTGCAGTCAAAGCATCGCTATAGACTCAAATTTCGCGCGAGAGCCGTTACAAACCGCGCCATCTCTCTTGGTTTTGCTATGAACCACGAACCTTGGGAGGGTCTGGGTTTGTATGAAACGATTCAGTTAACACCTGAATGGCAGGAGTTTCAAAAAGAGTTCACTCCGACTTCAGCTGACTCGAACGCGCGCATCCATTTTGATGTCGGTGATAACAGCATTCCCATTGAGGTCTCCTCTCTTCATCTTCGCAGTGAAGCTGATGGTTCACTCATTGAACCCTCCGTTTCTGGAAAGCGGCATTTTGTCAGTTATCGGTTTAACTCGCTCGGATGCCGCGGCCCGGATATTGCGATTCCGAAACCGTCTCAAACGCGGCGTATTTTGATTTTGGGAGATTCCAAGACACTGGGTATTGGTGTTCATGAAGAAGACACATTTTCCAGTCAGCTTCAACGCCTCCTGAATCATAGAGAACGATCATCCGAATCACAGTTTACTTATGAGGTCATCAACTGCGGTGCCAGGAATTGCGACACAAAAGAAGAACGACGCTTTTATGAATTATCGGGCTATGTGTACGAGCCGGACATTGTCCTGCTCGTCATGAATTCGGATGACGATATGTCGTTGATCGATCAGGAACGCAAAGGCTACATTAACCGGCCACCCGGAAGATTAGAACTGTTATTTAAATCCTGGGGAAAAGTACAGGAATATTGGTACCGGCCTCCCTTTCCAGATTTTTCGGGATGCGTGGATGAAATTATCCAACTCGCTTCTGACGTTCGGAAACAGGAAGCACGGCTTCTTGTGGTGATTTTTCGTAATGATCCTGACTACGCCGGTGACACGTATAACGGACAGGTATGGAATATGTTGATCCGGACTGTCACAAGGGGTCTGGAGAGCACCAAAGTACCAGTACTTGATTTAGGAAAGCCCCTTTATGAAAAACACAAAGTCCAGGATTTGCTTGTGCATCCATTGCTGGATAACCATCCCAATCATATTGCTCATTCGATCGCAGCGAGAGAGTTGTGGAAATTTCTAGAAAGGCCAAAGCAGGTCATCCAATGATGACAGTTTCTCCCTATAGATCCTCGATTGACGCACGGTACCCTCGTGTTTTCATTCTGTTTTCTTCCGCTTTGGCCAAAGAGTCAAAATTAGATGGCAGAATCTTTCTTGTCATTCTGTTAGCGGTGTACTTTTTGACAATTGCAATTTCCTCCAGCCCGTACGACACATGGGCGTCCCGCGGTGTTTTACAAACTAGTTGGCCCCTAACAAATGAGCCGATTTCGTTCGGAGATCTTTACCACGTTCTGTCGTGCGGCGAATGCAATCAGCTGAAGTACAACGTTTATCTGGAAAATCCCTGCGATCCCTTGGAACGGCTTTTTATGTATCCGCGCATTTGGCTCCTTCCGGCCGAATTGGGATTCAACCGGAATCACAGCGCTTTTCTGGGATTTGGCCTGGCTCTGATCTTTTTCATAACTTTCTTGCGTTTGATTCAACGTCTGAATTATGTCGAGGCTTTGCTTTATGGGATTCTTGCTTGCTCGCCCGCGGTCATACTAGGCGTTGAGCGGGGAAATGCCGATATCCTGATCTTTGTTCTGCTTGCTTGGTCCATTGCTTTGATGAATCGAGGAGCCGCGACCTCGGTTGCTTCTTACGGATTGATCTTTCTGAGTGCAATCCTGAAGCTCTATCCTGTTGC
>JAKEFK010000213.1 GCA_022616075.1 bacterium | reverse complement strand
GAAGTGGGCTCTTACATCATGGAATCCCTCCGGCGGCTCGACAAAGTTGCCTTCGTCCGATTTGCTTCGGTTTATCGTGAATTCAAAGACATCAGTGAATTCATGGATGAACTGAAGACCCTCCTGAACGAACGGTAAGGAGCGCGGGCGTCCTCGCCTGCATTTCGGATCGCAGGCTTCCAGCCTGCAAAAAATAAGTCGAATATCGAATCTTGAACAAGGATCTCCGAACTGTCGAAGTTTTCGGTTCAGTGCAGGCCAACCGTTTGACCGGCAATCGCTTGGATTGGCGCAAGTCCCACTTCTGCGTTCAGAATTCGATTGTTCGATATTCGGAGTTCTTCTTTCTATGCACGAAGCGCAGGTACTTCTAGCCTGCAAGTTTTAAATCTATTTTTTCAACTCGTAACTTACCATCCATTGGATTCCGAACTTGTCGGTCAGCATTCCAAAATAGGAACCCCAGAAAGTATTTTGTTGCGGCAAGATGACTGTTCCGCCTGCTGAGAGTCCTTTAAAAATTTTGTTAGCTTCCTCTTTGCTTTCCGTGTTAACGGCAAGGTAAAAATTGTTGCCTGCGACGATTTTTTCTCCTCGAGATTCCAACGCATCAGAAGCCATGAGAATGTTCTTTTCGCTGATTGGCAGAGAGATATGCATGATTTTTTGCCGCTCAGCGTCGGATACTTTCCCTGCATCAGGAAGATCCTTCCACTGCATTACAGCTGAAAAATCTCCTCCAAATATCGATTTGTAAAACTGAAATGCCTCTTCCGTGTTTCCGGCAAAACTCAAATAAGGATTGATTGTTACCATTCTTGTACTCCTATATATCCAGTCGTTCGGCGCAGACCGAAATCGACAATTGAAGAATTAACCGCCTAGTTTGGCCCAGTACAACAGGCCTACGTGGCGGCTGTTGATGGCGATTGCATAAGGTGTAAAGGATAAGCTTTTCAAAGAGTCTGGCAAGTTCTCGTCGATCCAGCAAACCATCGGTTGAAAAGGGTTTAGAGAAAAACGATAGATATCCAGCGCATAGTTTGCGGTGTCTGCCTGTCTCCAGAAATGCGGCTCATTGAGAGGTCCGGTTAACCGGAAAAATTGGAGGAGCGTAAGGCAAAGAATTACAAACGGGAATAGCCATTTTCTGAAAAGTCTGGCTACGTTTGGCAAGCGGATTTACTATTTATTAACCTTGGTTTCGAACAATGAATGTTGCTGCAATTCGAGAAGAGACTCCGGGCTGCCAGGAGGTTGCGCATTTTAACAATGCCGGCGCCGCGCTGATACCGCGTCTCGTGCTGAATGCAGTCATCGACCACCTGCAGTTGGAATCGCAGATCGGGGGATATGAGGCCGAGACCCGGGAGTTGGAAAAGATCGAGCATGTCTATGACGCGGTTGCTTCGCTGATTGGTTGTGATCGCAAAGAGGTCGCGATGGTTGAAAATGCCACTCGTGCCTGGGACATGGCCTTTTATTCGATACCGTTTCAAAAGGGAGACCGCATTCTAACAGCGAAGGCAGAGTACGCGAGTAACTATATTGCCTACCTTCAGGTCACAAAAAGAACCGGTGCGCAGGTGGATGTAATTCCCAATGACGCGCATGGCCAGGTTTCCTTAGAGAAGCTCAAAAAAATGCTGGATGATCGCGTTAAGCTGATTGCGATTACCCACGTCCCGACAAATAGTGGATTGGTGAATCCAGCGGAAGAAATCGGAAGAGTGGCAAAGGAATCGGGCATTCTATATTTGCTGGACGCATGCCAGTCGGTCGGTCAAATGCCGGTCGATGTGAACCTGATCCAGTGTGACATGCTTTCTGCAACCGGCAGAAAGTATTTACGCGGTCCAAGAGGGACAGGCTTTTTGTACGTGCGGAATTCTGTGTTGGACAAGTTGGAGCCTCCTTTTCTGGATTTGCATGCGGCAACATGGACCGCGAGCGATGATTACGAGATTCGCCGGGATGCTCGCCGTTTCGAGAATTGGGAGTCGAACATAGCCGGAAAGATTGGTCTTGGTGTTGCCATAGATTATGCACTGAATCTTGGGCTATCTGCGATTCGGGACCGAATCCAGTTTCTCGCGGAGATGCTTCGTTCCGGTTTGAAAGCTGTACCGGGAGTCAAAGTTTGCGATCCCGGATTGCGCCGTTGCGGAATCGTATCGTTTACCATGGATGGAGTTGCGCCCGAAGAAATTCGCGCACGGCTGTGGAAAAGTAAAATCAATGTCTGGCGCTCCACGGTCGAATCCACCCGCCTGGATATGGAAGAACGTAATCTCGAAAAGGTCGTGCGTGCCTCGGTACACTACTACAATACGGAAAGTGAAATCGAGCGGTTGTTAAGTTCCCTCGTCGTGTTTAGCGGCCGCTAAGGTTATAGTCTGGTGGTCTGTTACCATTCGCTCACTTGGTTCGATTAGATACATCTCTATTCCGGTAACGCGTAGAGAATCGTCTCTATTGTCTTCTTTCTCACAGAGAATTTTCTGCACGGATTCAGCCGATATTGTTCCGCGTCATGGCCGGGGCTTAAAGTAATTCGGTTCCACACTCGCATATAGAATGTCGAGCAATTCTTCGATTCCACTCGTTGTGTATTGCGGAACGACCGGAGCGTAGAGGCGTTGCCCGTATTTTATTAAGGTCCATATCGTAGCGCCTGCGATTAGCCACATGAGAAAACCGAGCACCAAGCCTGCTAGCAAGAAATAGCTAGCGCCTGAAGAGCTAAAAATTTGAGAGTTATAGGAAACGGATGTATAGATGAGGAGGGTTAATGAGATCAAGAACGTCAAGGACGCTTCTGAGTATGTAACGAGAGGCGTCATGATGTGAGAAGCTGTTCCAGAAGCCCATCGGTTTGTGCGAAATGCAGTCCACCCGATGCCCATAATGTACGGTTCCAGGTGATATTTGATATAGGAATCGACACGATTTAGGTAGAAGAAATATAAGGTACTCAATTTAATGTAGAGCGACGTCACTAGGGAGTAGGAGATAAGATAATAGGGGGCTTCCGATGTCCGTTTTAGAACATCAGGCAAAGTATGGTAGAGTAGCACGCCCATAACCGCGTAGAAACCAACAACCAAACTAAATAGAATTCCGGACCAGTGGCGCGACTCGTCGTTTCGAATCTTAAGCTGTTCGCAAAACACGGCTGGCATCGATTCATTTAGATTTGTTTTTTGATCCGTCAGCCCAAAGAATTTCAACGCTAGATTGCAAATCGCGTCAGGAGGTATGTGGAATGGAAGAAAGTGATCGAGCCCAAAAAAGGTTACAAGCAGTGATTTTGTGTTTACGCCAACCTTGACCATTTCCGCGACGGAGTCATAGACCGCCTCTTTGTCGTCGCAGGAATGTAAAAGGAGAACAGGACATTTGATTTGTTGGAAATTAACCGACACGAGGTCTGTTATTTTAGCGAATTCGGAGCTAATCCTGTGGCGGCGATATCGCCTCGGACGGAAGAACGTGCTGATGGAGAGCACGCCACCAACATCCACGTTGGCTGCCAGATCCAGCGCCAACATGCCGCCTGCACAGAAGCCGACAAGATAAACGATAGAAGACTTCTTCTTCAAGTCGTTATATTTTTGAACAACCTGGTCTTGCCATTCTTTAAATTTAGAGGCTGATAATTTCGAATCTTGCGAGTTTTCTCTATTTAGCGTAAGAACGTCGCAGGGATAGTGCTTAGAAAATATATTCACAAGGCGATGCAGGTCACATCGGGATGATTCACATCCATTGATGAAAAGGAATGCGGGAGCCTTTAGCGGTTCCTCGCCTGGCAACGGTAACTCCGAGGTCTGGGAATTTCGTCCTGACCCCTCCCCAGGGGTATCAGCACTCATTTTCAAATTATACCCATGGAACTTCAAGAAGACAAAAATCAAGATACTACAATACCTGAAGGATCGGAGCCTGTTAGGCGCCCTCCGCTGATCCCTCGCTATCTCACACTTGTGCGTCTTGCCGCGCCGCTCGTGACAAAGTCATTGTCCAATCCAGCCAGTGGATTTAGCTTGTCATTTATGTCTCATAACAAACTTGCTGCGTATATAAGAGACTGTTTCGCATTCGATGAAATATTTCCGAACAACGTGACTGAGAAGGAGAGGGTTCGGAGAGCTCGCACTGCCATTCTTTTACGGCCCTGGAATCGCAAGCTGTCCATTACTGATGGACCGTTTGCCGAAACAAAGGAATATTTGGGCGGAACCCTGCTTGATGCCGAGGACTGATTGCATATTACTCGCCAGTTTGCGCTAAAATGGGCAAATGGTGAAAACGATTGGGATCATCCTGATAATCCTTGGAATCGTGGCGTTGGTTTTTGGTGGTATCACATATACCAAAAAGGAAAAGGTAATCGATCTTGGGCCGATTGAGGCGACCGCTGAAGAGAAAAAGACAATTCCTCTGCCTCCCGTTCTCGGCGCGATTTCATTGATCGGTGGAATTATTTTGCTGGTCGCCGGGTCAAAGAAATCGTAGTTTGCATCATCCGGGTTGCACGGTCTGATCGGACGTAGCTGACGGTTCGGTTGCTTCGGGTACTTTTTCCGCGATCTTCTGTATCTTGCCCGCGCTGAGACCTTCTTGCCACAGGAAGGTCAGTCCTAAAATCGTCATCGGAATAAAAGCAAGCGCATGGGAAACGAGGGCGACGGCGCTTGCTTGAGCTTCCGGGACATTAAAAAACCGCGTTAACCCGAGCTGGCACGCAAGATGATAACTTCCGATTCCGCCCGGAGTAGGGACCGCAACACCAAGGGCAAGAAGTGTCATGATCAAGAAAGTGCTGAAAAATGCAAAACCCGGGACGTACGCTCGCACTCCTGCCCAAAAGCCGGCGCAAATCAGGACCCAGAAAAAGATCGAGTAGTAACTGATCTTCCACAAAATCTTCGGATCATGCAGGATCGACAGTCCTTGAACAAAAGAATCCAGGATATCATCAATGGAGTGAGCGATTTTCGCGGGCAGGAATTTCTCAATTTTCCCGATCATCTTTCTCACCAAAACTGGTTTTGTTTTCAAGTAATAGAGAAATAGAACGAGTCCCAAAATCGCTGCAAAAAGAAGAAGCCCCGCGCGGTTGAGCTCCGACAATGAAGACTGAGCTTGAGGACTCAGTTGCTCTGTCCGTACCAGGAATACGAGATAAATCATTAAGAGGAACAGGATAGAAGCAGAATCAAACACGCGTTCCACAACAATGGTGGCCATGGCTGTCGATTTGCTGATGTTTTCTTTGCTTCCCAGCAGATAGGGTCTAACGACTTCTCCAATTTTTGCAGGGAAAATCGTGCTGACTGCAAAGCCAATGATGGTCGTTCTGAAAAGATTATTCAGACTGGTTTTTTTGATCGGATCAAAAAAGAAGCGCCAGCGAACTGCGCGCACAAAATAGTTAAAGAATGCGAGAAAACCGGAAAGCAGCAACCAGTAAGGATCTCCTTTTCGGATCGTGTTCCATAGTTCGCCCAGATTGATGTTTCTCAAAAAGATGTAGAGAAAGAACGATGCCAGAAGAAACCCGAAAAGAACTCGTTTTCTGCTCATGAGTCGCGTCATTGTAACACGGAGCGAGTGTAAGAAAAGGCTCCGTTGCGTCCTGGTTCGTTTGCCTTAAATTCAGGGTATGCGACTTTCACGAAGAACAGCTTTTGTTACAGGAGCAAATCGCGGGATAGGTTTGGAAGTATGCCGCCAGCTGGGCGCAGAGGGCGCAAAAGTGTTTTTGGGTGTTCGGCGTGGCGGAAAAGACCAACTGGATGCTTTACTATCCGAAGGGTACGATGTTGCTCTCGTTTCGATCGATACATCTGATTCAGATTCAATCCGGTCTGCTTTGGACAAACTTCTCGAAACGGGAGTCGACATCCTGATCAACAATGCGGCTGTGCTGGATCGTGGAAGCCTATTTTCCTTGAGTGATACGGAAGTAGAAAACGTGGTTCGAACAAATCTGCTCGGGCCGATGCTTCTTGCCAGGAATCTAGCGGAGGGAATGCAGCAGAGGAATTGGGGACGGATCGTAAATGTGACATCGGGAATGGGCGCAATCAGCCGTGGTTTGGGCGCCGATTCAGTCGCCTATCGCGTAACAAAACTGGCGCTCAACGGTTTCACGATATGTTTGGCAGAAGCATTGCGCGGCACGGGTGTTCTGGTGAACTCGGTTGACCCGGGCTGGGTACGCACAAGCATGGGCGGTCCGATGGCTCATCGCACGCCTGAAGAAGGAGCACGCGCAATTCTGCAAGCGGTTTTATTGCCGGACAGTGGTCCAAGCGGCGTCTTTTTTCGCGATGGCCGTAAAGTAGATTGGTAGAATCTTCAACGCGAAGGCACAAAGACGCGAAGAAAAATCATTACTGCGGCATGAATGTGCCGATGATCACCAGCACCAACCAGAGGAAACCGATAACGATCACCAGGATGTTCTTGCCTGTAAACCTTTCGTTCTTATCTGCCAGCGGAGCAACCTTTGCGTTGATTTCATTGATGGTCGTTTGCACCGGAATCAGAGGGAGAAAACTGAAAAAAGTGATGAGCCAGAAAGGATCGGGAAGTCTCCATGTGATGGCCAGCAAGATAAAGAAGATCGAGATCGTGATCGGCTTCCAGGAACAAGCGATCCCATTCGATTCTGCGGATTCTTTCACTGACCGAAACAGCTGATTGCAAAAAAAGATGGCAAAAATCGATCGCCAGAAAGGCTTGATGTCGCTTCGCTCCCGTTCTTTGATTAAGCTCCAATGTTTGTAGAACCAGTAGATCTCATAAATTCCAAACGTGCATAACGACAGAACAATCAGCTTCGCCTTTGAAACTGGGAAAAAGAGCGGCACGTTTCCTTGTTTTAAAGTGCCTTCGATCTGACCTGTTTCCCGCAGAGTTTGAAAGAAGGACGGTTTGCAGGAAGCGCAAATGAGAGCTCCGCTGTATTCAAGAAGATCTTGCGGCGGAAAACTTTTTAAACATTGCGAGCACGTTTTTGTCGGGTCTATGCGCGGCAAGGAATCCATGGTTCCCTCCTGTGAATGAAAAGTGCCCAGAAACTGTTATTTCGTACCTACGATCATTTCGCCACCATCAACATTGATCGTATTTCCGGTCATCCAGTAGGTATTGGGGTGTGAAAGGACCGCAATTGTTTTTGCAACGTCTTCAGGAGTCGTGAGTCTGCCCGCAGGATTCTTCTTCAGCGCGGCTTCGATGAGTTTTTCATGTCCCGGAATCTTTTGCAAACTGGGAGTGTTTGTGACGCCTGCCCTGATGGCGTTCACCGTTGCGCCGCTGGAAGACAGTTCCAAAGCCAGTTGCCTGACGTGTGATTCAAGCGCCGATTTGGCGGCGGAAACAGCGCCGTAAGACTTTGTTGCGAGTTGACTTCCGAGACTGGTCATAGCAAAAATGCGCGATCCATTACGAATCAAACCGTTCCTGTTCAGGTCCTGCGTCCAGTAAATCAGCGAATGAGCCATCACATCGAGAGTCATATTCATTTGCGACTGGTTAATCTGCTCTTCATCCGTAGCGGTGATCATCGGCTTCAAGGTGCCGAAAGCCAACGAATGGAGTAGAACGCGAACGAATCCATCTCCGGCCTGAGCCTTGAGATTTCCGATCGCCTCACGGCGTTTCTCTTCATCTGCAGCATTCATATTGATGAAGAGCGCTTTTCTGCCGCTGGATTCAATTGCCTGGACGATTTCCTGTACGTGTGGCAAGGTTGACCGGCGATCCAAATGGATGCCGCAAATATGGAGCCCGGACTTTGCCAGTTCCAGTGCAGTAGCCTCGCCAAACCCGCTCGATGCGCCGAGGATGACTGCCCAATCGTTATCCCCAAACCCTGTGTTCATGGTTTACCAACTTAACATACAGTATTCACGTCGTCAACGAAAGCTCCTGAGCAGCTTCCGCTTTCCTGTAGGCAATAATGATGATCGCTGAGAAAATCAGCACGCCGCCAAACAACTGGCCCACCGTCAAGCCTTCACCCAGAAACAGGTAGGCAAAAACAGATGCGGTAATTGTTTCGGTAGTAGACGCAATGGTTCCACCTGTAGGTGTGACTCTCCTCAAACCACTCAAGAATAGTGTGAAGGGAATGAGTGTCGAAAAAAGACTGAACAGAATCGCCCCTTTCCAGAGGTGATTCCTGGAAAGTGTGGACACAGTTTCAACTGGATTCTGAATGGTAAACCAGAAAAGGCAAGCGACCAGATAGCCGCAGAATGTAATGGTCCAGGATGAATATCGCTTCCCAAGGCTATGTGAAAGAATCACATAGAATGCGAACGACAGGGTAGAAACGAATGCGCTGGCGACACCGATCCCGGAAACATTCATCGAATCGCTGCTGTGGAGCCTCACCATGAAGAACGTGCCCAGGAGAGAGAGAAGTAAAGCCAAAACCCTGGCCTGCGTAACCTTCTCCTTTCGAGTCATCCAACCATACAGGAATACCAGGACCGGCGCTGTGAATTGAAGAAAAACAGCAAGCGCCACCGTAAGGGTCTTGACCGCAAAATAGTAGGAAGCGTTTACCAGCGCTATTCCCGGAATTCCAAGAAGCAGAAACAGCACCCAGTCTTTACGATCCACAACAAGATGTTTGCGTCCGAAGAGGAGCAGCGCTGGCAATAACACAACGCTTGTGATCACCGAACGAATCTCCATCAGCATGATAGTGGAGAGTCCGCTATTCATCAGCGTTTTTCCAAGACTCGCCGATCCTCCAAAGAAACAGGATGCAAGAATAATCAGAATGTAACCGGTGGTCTCTCGCCAGTCGACTTTCACGATTGAGAATTATCTCTGGCGGCGGAAGAAGTCCTTATAGTTTGCTTGAATCTGGCGCTCTTCCGTTTTCAGCAGCGCGACGCGAGCTTTGAAATGAACATAGAATGTGGAAGGTACACTGATGTTTTCAAAGTCCTGCTGTTCAAACTTCAATTCAAATTTTTCCAGGTTCCCCAGTATCCCCAATCCAAACCGTACGTTATCCAGCAGTTTTGCCTCCGCGCGGACAATATTAAAATCCTCATCCGCCCACAGAGTTCCTTTCACATGATTCAGTACTTTTTCTGATTTCGAACGCTCGCGCAGCTTTCCCGGTTTCGGTTTAAAGGAAAAGACATAGTGCCCAATCGAATCGGCGGGCAACAATTGAAAATCGTACTTCGAATAGAGATCGTTCCAGGTGACCGAATCTTCGTCATCCTCTTTTTTGCGGAGCGATTTCAGGAATTTTGCTTTTCTTTCTGCTTCCTCTTTCTTTTCTTTCGCGTTCAAGTCGTGACCATCCACTTTTATCAGTTCCATGTAGGGTTTATTTTGGAGCCAGGTGAGGCGATGGATTCGAGTATTCTCGCTCGCGACTTTTCCGTCCTTCATTTTTCTGGTCACAGTAATTTGATGAAAGCCGATTTCTTCCGAGAGTTCTTCATTCTGCTGCGCCCTGGCAACAATTTTTTTCATTGTCTCTTCCGGTGAGGAGGAATATTCCGCCCGAACGGAAGAGACGATAACAATTGTCGCGACAAGAACTAGGACTTGAGCGTATTTTCTATCCATTTCAAATACCCCTCAGAACCATTCTCCAGTGGTAAGCTGATGATTTCTGGAACTTCGTAGCTGTGCAATGACTTTATCGCGAGCTCGACGTCCCGATACCGGGATTTTTCCGTTTTCATCACCATTAAAACTTCCTGATCTTTCTGCACGCCGTTATTCCACCAGTAGATCGATTGAATCCCCGGAACAATGTTCACGCAAGCCACGAGGTGATCGCTGACCAGCTTTTCCGCTATTCGGGAAGCTTCTTCCGGGTTGCCAGCTGTGCTGAGAATCACGAT
>JAKEFK010000212.1 GCA_022616075.1 bacterium | reverse complement strand
ACGAATCAAAACTTTGTGAAAGCGTCAGTTTTCTGAAAGCAAAGTGGCGCGGACATCTCGTCTGCGAAGCTTTTGCGGGCGGGTCGCCCGCACCACACTAGCTAGTCTTCTCTGGCGATATAACCCGGGAGGACGTTCTCCTGTCTGGCTCTTTCAACGGCATTTGCATATTCCTGTCGTACAGATTCCAGTGCAGCTTTGGCATCTTCCGCTGCCTGGCAAGCTCGTTCTTTTGCTTCGACTAGATTCACTTCTTTTCCTTCAGGTGACACAGCAATATGGGTCTGGATCGCTGCTCCCTGGAACTCACTGCACTTCGCTGAAAGCCGTTGATAGTCTTCTTCAGCAGCTTTGATTTGTGCGAGCAGACTCTGAGTAAGCTCCTGCCATTCTTCGCCGCTAAGCCCTTTCTTGTCCTTAACTACCGTTTTTCCTTCTTCAAATTGCACGCCTGCGCCGGACTCAAGAGGATATTCATCACGCAGACGATTGATATCGGCTGCATTGTAAACGCGTGCTTTTTTCTTGGGCTTCTCAGCACTCTTTTCTGCGACTTCCGGTTTCTTCGGCTCCTCTACAACGGGCTGCATGGGCTTGTTCGCTTCGGAGGTTTTTTGAAGATCCACCATCGTCTTTTTGAAGTTCAGTGTAATGCCATCTTTATCCTTGATAAAAATGTTTTCTTCGTTTTCGCTGACAAGCGTTCCTTGAATGACCTTTCCACTTTTCAATATGAGGTCATACGCGAATCCCCAATTCGCGACCAACAGCAAGATAACAAAACTGAACGCAATTCTTTTCATCTGAGTTTCTCCGATAGCTGAATTATAACACCGTACGTTATAAGCTATGAGAAATTGCCATGACGGTCCTATTGCTTGAGACCCTGCTTCCTGGAAATGAGGAGACTAAAAATATCTGGATCTCGAATCCTGAAAGAATTCTTCAAACTTCTGAGTTCTCGCAAGTGGAGGAAGTACTTCGAGAAGTGGAGAAGGCAGTTTCTTCGGGATATCTTGCTGCAGGATTTATTTCGTACGAGACCGGCTATCATTTTCTTCCAAACATGCCTGCTGTCTCATACGGATTTCCTCTTATCTGGTTTGCCTTGAGCAACAATTTCGATGACCAGGCGCCTGCCGATTTTGAATTTGATGGTGTAGCTGAGCTTACGGATCTAAATCTCGATACCACACCGGACGAATACAGTCGCGCGATCTCGTCCATTCGCGATCACATTGAGAAAGGGAACACGTATCAGGTGAACTACACGATGCGATATCGGGGAAAGTGCAAAGGTTCTTCCCGGACGCTGTACCGGCAGTTATGCCTGAAACAACGCGTCCCATACGCGGCCTACATTGAAACGGATGAATGGTCGATCATCTCGCTTTCGCCTGAATTGTTTTTTCGGAGGAAAGGAAACCGTCTGCTGATGAGACCCATGAAGGGAACGTCCCGGCGCGGACGGACCCTCAGAGAGGACCAGGAGTTATCCCGGGAGCTTTTAAACAGCGAAAAAGAACGGGCTGAGAATCTGATGATTGTAGATCTGCTGCGCAATGATCTGGGAAAGGTTTGCGAAGCAGGATCGGTCATCGTGACTCGACCACTTGTGGTGGAGCGTTATGACACGGTTTTGCAGATGACATCCCGGATTGAAGGTGTTGCACGGAAGGGCCTGCCTTTTGCGGAGTTGATCAAAGCTGTTTTTCCTTCCGGTTCGGTAACCGGCGCGCCGAAATTACGAACGATGCAAATCATTCAGGAATTGGAGAAGAGTCCACGCTCTGTTTACACCGGATGCATCGGGTTTCTCTCTCCGGATGAAGCGGTTTTCAGTGTGGCAATTCGAACAGCAATTGTGCAAGAAGGCAAACTGGAAATGGGAGTGGGGAGCGGAGTCCTCTATGAAGCGGATGCGGCTCGCGAATACGAGGAATGCAGGCTGAAAGCGCGCTTTCTGACGGACCCGCCGGTGGAATTTGAGCTTATAGAAACAATTTTGTGGCTTCCCGAAAGCGGATACCAGCGGCTGCCGCTTCATCTGGATCGTCTGATGGAGTCAGCAGAATATTTCCTCATCCGGCTGGACCGCGGGAACGTAATGAGATTTCTGCAGCAGAACATTCCTTGGTCCTCTACGCCTTTGCGGGCACGGCTCACGGTCGATCGCAGAGGGGCGATGCTATTATCTACTACAGAATTAGAAGAGCTGCATCAATTCGATATTAGGTGGGCTGGTCAAGCTGTAAACAGTGAGGACCCGTTCCTGTTTCATAAAACAACTCACCGCCCGCTTTACCGCCTGGAATTGAATCGGGCGAGGGACGAAGGTTATCTCGAAGTGATTTTCCGCAACGAACGGGATGAGATCACGGAAGGCGCTTTTTCCAATCTGTGGATTTTAAAGGATGGTGTCTATTTCACACCGCCCCTTTCTTCCGGGTTGCTGAATGGAACCTACCGTCGTTATTTGCTGGAGCAGAAGGATTTTCCTTCGCAAGAGCGAGTGCTACATCAACGGGACGTGGAGCAAGCCGACGCGGTGTTTATTAGCAATGCGATTCGTGGTTTGCTGCGCGTACATCTTAAGGTGTAGCGCGGGCGTCTCGCCTGCGGCATACGCAGGCCGGAGGCCCGCGCTACTTTGTTCAAAATCTCAGATTCAGTGCCGCAAAAAGAATGAACTTCGAGGCGTCCAGTTCCCGAAAAGAGGAATTGTGATTCAGCCGTTGTGCGCCGACTTCCAGCTCCGTTAACTCGCTGATCGTTTTAACGAGACTGATCCCCATCGTGTCGTAATCGGAGTCTTCCAGAAGAACAGGCGAGAGCAGTTGCACGGACTGTTCAAAATCCTGTCTTTGCGCGATTCCGTACGCCTGGAGGTGGAAGTCTTCTCCCAAACCGGTTCCCACGAGAAGGCTGAAGCGATGGTTTTTGTAGCTAAACCCCGGATTATTGGAGTCATTCGTTTGGTAGGAGTAACCTCCCGAAACATAGATAGGATGCAGCAACTCGACCACGAGACCTGCCTCTTCAAAATCATCCTGTTGTTTTAGTTCTCCTTCCGCAGCATCTGAAGACACGAAAAAAACAGGCCGGTTGTAATTTATTTTCTTGATTCTGTAATCCAGATTTATTTTCAGACGCTGCAAGCGTCTGGAGATTCGCACGGAGCCACCTTTGCTTGTGGAGTTTGAATCTTCAAAATGATTGAAATTCACGTCCGATGCTAGCGCAGAAACAACCACCTCCCAGTTTGGATAAGGAAAGATTCCAAAATAAACCCCCGTCTGCACATCGCGAAAGCCCAATCCTCCGAAGATGTCTACAAACTGATTGGATGATTCCGAAACCCACTTGTGCCGGAGAAAGAAATTTGTGCCGGCGTAACATTTGCCGAAAGGAATTGTGAAAGAAGTATTCAAACGATTGGACCACAGGAGTTTTGCCAGCTCGCCCGATTCAAAAGATGTCTGCAGATTGGTTTTCAATCCCGTTTGATAATCAAAATGGAGAATGGCGGATTTTCCAACTTTGCTTTTTCCTTTCAGCAGGTAGTTTGCTTTCAGGCCCGGAGTTATGACTTCGTTCCGGAACGAATCGATGAAACTCTCGTATTCTAACGAGAATTTCAACTTTTGTTTTTCGAGCTGAAAATCACTCGCTAAGGTTAACCGCCAAGACGCCAGGAACGCCAACAGGAAAAAGAGGATTTTCTTGATTTTTCTTGGCGTACGTGGCGCCTTGGCGGTTAAAAACATTCAAGGAATTTCCAGCTGCTGAGCTCTTGTTTTCAATTCCTGGAGCTTTTGGGTCAAGTCCTTTTGCTGGGTTAGAAGTTCTTTCTTTTTCTGCTGATACTGCAGCTCAAATTGTTCTTGCTGCTCCTTGCCGTAGAGCTCACCTGTGCCAAAGATATCGGCACCCGTTGAAGATTTTTCAACACCGGGCGCCACAACTGGAGCAAAAGTGGAGTCCGCTCTGCGGACTGCAACGTTATCGGTAAAGAGCGTGGACTCCTGTATGAATTCTTCTGCGCGTTCTTTTGTTTTTCGCTCTTTCTGGAAATCCTGAAATTGCTGGTCCAATCTGGCGAGATGAATGTTGATTTCGCGCGAGATTTCCTGCAGCAACTGAATTTTTTGTTCGATCTCTTGCGGCCCATCATACGGTTCTGTCCGAATTGAACGCCATTCCTGTGAAACAGTGACTCTCATATTGTCGGCGCAGAGCCGGACATTTTGTTTTTGCAGGTCTTGCAATTTCTTGCCGAATTCGCCCTTCTGTTTCGGATTCTTTTCGTTTTGAGCTTTTGCCAGAAGGTCATCCACAGTCTGAGCGTAGGAAACGCGCCAATCTTTGCATAGACTTGCATGCTGTTCGCGCAGTTTGTTCAGCTGACTATTCAACTCATTCAACCGCTCTGCGGAAGCGTAGGCCGCTCTTAACGCGTCTTGCGATTGTTGAGCGCGAGACAAAAGAGTTGCATTATTTTTTTTCTCTTGCTGCAGGTCTTTTGTGACATTCGTAATTTGCTGATTTAAAGAAAAGATTCTTTGAGCGAGCATTTCTGTCGACTCGGCAAGCACAAGAACGGGCGTCAACAGCAGCACAGCTAAAATGAGATTGCAAACTTGGCGCCTTGGCGTCTTGGCGGTTTTCATATCAGTCCGTACTTCTCCAGTTTGTAATATAGTGTCGAAGTTTTGATGCCGAGCGCTCGCGCCGCGCGTGTTTTGATTCCCTTTGCTTCTTGCATGGCTTCCACAAGCAAGAGCTTTTCCAATTCAGCCAGACGGTCGTCGAGGTTGCCACGCAAGGGAAGCAATTGTTTCCGCTGTTCCAGCGTAGGACTGGTTTCTTGAATGAAAGGCAGCTCGTTGAGTGTAATCCGATCGCTGTCGCAAAGAACCACTGCGCGTTCCAGTACGTTTTCCAGTTCCCGGATGTTGCCGGGCCAGGGATAATCAAGCAGCGCTTGTAATGCTTCTTTGTCCAGACTGATTTTCTTCTTGTTGTTCTCCCGGGCAAGACGATTCAAGAAGAAATGAACAAGCTCCGGAATGTCTTCTTTTCGCTTGCGCAGCGGTGGTAAAAGAACCGGAATTACATTCAGCCGGTAGTAAAGATCTTCGCGAAATACTCCTTTTTGAACCATCGAAACCAGATCGTGATTTGTCGCAGTGAGAACGCGAACATTAACGCGGAAAGTCTGTTCACCACCGACACGCTCCACTTCGCCTTCTTGCAGAACGCGGAGAAGTTTCACCTGAACGCTGGGAGCCAGATCTCCGATCTCATCCAGGAAAATTGTCCCGCCGTCTGCGAGCTCAAACCTTCCTTTTCGCTGACGGATCGAGCCGGTAAATGCGCCCTTCTCATGCCCGAAGAGCTCGCTTTCCAAAATTCCTTCTGCAAGCGCGGCGCAATTCACTTTGATAAAAGCACCCTGGTTTCTTCGCGAATGAAAATGTATAAACCGGGCGATCAACTCCTTTCCGGTGCCGCTTTCTCCTTGAATCAGCACGGTGGATTCACTGCGCGCCACCTTGGATACCAGCGAATAAATTTTTTTCATTTCTTCGCTGTCGCCGATAATTTCATAGTCAGAAAAATCCTTTCGAATCTCCTCCAGCAAATATTCCTTTTGTTCTCTGGTTTGATGCAGCTGAAGCAGTTGATGCACCTTGATCAGCAATTCATCGGGAGAAAATGGTTTTGTCAGGAAATCACTGGCGCCTTTCTTAACGGCTTCCACCGCCAGATCAATGCTGCCGAATGCGGTAATGACAATCGATTCCAGCAGAGGCAATCTTTCTTTGCAGAATCCGACCAGTTCAATTCCGTTTTTGCCGGGTAGCCTGTAGTCTGTGATCAATAAGTCCGGTTCAAAAGAATCACTGGCCAGAGCTTCTTCCGCGCTGGCGCATGTCGCTACCGCGTAACCCTCTTTCGTTAAGATCACTCCGATCGCTTCGCGAATCGTGCGATCGTCTTCAACAATCAAGATTTGACTCATATTTGTCCAACCGCCGTTCGCTCCTTCTGAGGAAGCCGAACCGCAAAAGTGATTTTTGTGGTTTCGTTTTCAATGAGCTTCAATTCGCCTCCGTGAGCTTCAATAATGCCTTTGGCCAGGGGCAAACCGAGCCCCATCCCTTTTTCCTTCGTAGTGAAGAACGGCTCAAAAATGCGCCTGCAGGTCTCGGCCGCAAGCGCGTCCCGTTGGGTGTTGCTGATTTCCAGGAGGACGCCTGCTGCATTCTTATGAAGTTTCGTTTGTATTTGACCGTTGGAAGCGGGAAGCGCCTGAAAAGCATTTTTGTAGAGATTTAATAAAGCCTGTTTGAGCTTGGAGCGGTCCGCATGAATTGTTTCTATTCCAGGCTGAACTTCCAGGATCCATTGGGCGCTTTTGTGCTGGATTTCATCGCTGAACAATGTTTCGATTTCTGAAAGCAGATGGGGCACGGAAATGTCTTCATTCTCTAGGCTGCGAGGTCGCGCAAAATCCAGAAATTCGTTGAGCAATTTTTTTAGATTCTGAACTTCCGATTGGATGCGTTCCATGTACGCGCGTTGTTCCGGCTCGAGTTTCTCTTTCGCGAGAATGCCGGCAAACAACTCAATGCCGCCAAGCGGGTTTCTGATTTCATGGGCAATTCCGCTTAACATCATTTTCATTTGAATATCGCGATGAAGAATGTTTTGCCGCATGTTTTCGATCGAGGTAGCAAGATGTGAAAGTTCATCAGACCCGCCTAAAGCCAGCGGTTGTTCATAATGCGCTTTGCTGATTTCTTCCACCCCTTTGACCATTCTTGAAATGGGCGTCGTGATGCTGCGAGAAAAGAGATGCGCGCTAAAGATGCAACAGAGAAGAGCTATGCCTGTAAAAAGAAAAATGGAATTTCGAAATGTCTGAAGATAGGTCAAATAGTGAGGACTGATGTCGGCGATCAAAACTGCGACAACACGGTTTTGTGAATAGATAGGAGCGAGCGCACTCTTGTAGTAACGATCCTGAACCCGGATCAGGACAGAAGCGGAGGTTCTTCCGGTCATCGTTTCGTTCAGTTGTTTGCCCAGAATATCCAACCTGGGAATCGGTTGTCCGATTCTTAGATTCCGCTCCGTTGAAAGAATATTCATTCGTTCAACTGATGCGATGTAAATAGCATCCAGATCGGTTTGCTGCTTGAGTCTTTGCAAACGTTCGAGGAAGGATCGATACAAAGCGCTGTTTTCCATTCCTGGCTTTAGCGGAAGCAGCAAACTTCCATCCCATTGAGATGCGAGCACGGCGGCGGTAGCTTCTAAACTGTCCTCCAGTTGATTTTCCAGCGACCGGGATGCGATCCAATAGAAGATGACTCCCAGAAACGTGAGCCAGAGGACAACGTTCAAAACAAATAACGCGAGAATCTTCGTGCGGATGTGCGCAAACATGTGTGTTTCTGATTTTAGCAATTATTATGCCAATTTTACCGCAGAGGACGCAGAGAACGCAGAGTTAAAACAAAAGATCCTATTCTCTCTCAGCGTTCTCAGCGATCTCTGCGGTGAAATTATTCCAGCAATCCCCGCTGGGCGACATCGCAGCCTTTCTGCGTTTCGATCCACATCCAAAATTCTTCTGAAAGCAAAAGTTCTATCAGTTTTCTGACGGGAAGCATTTCGATGTAACTTTCGGGGATGACAAAATCAAGGTGTTCCTGCACGGAAAAGAGAGGAGGATGCTCCTCTGTCAAAAATCTGATATCGGCAAAAACGGCGTCCCACCGGGAAAGCTGAAACGCTTCCTGAAGATATTTGTCATTCGCGGCATGATTGATGATCTGGAAATGATCGCGACTGATTCCTCGTTTATCCAGTGAAGAATTCCAAAGTGGAAGTTCGGATTCAGGCACGGCAATTTTCAGTCCTTTCGTAAGCTCCTGGTGTCCGGGTTCGCGGAAAGTCAAACCAACGGTTCGGGTGAAGGCACGATATCGATGCATTGGTTCCTGCAGTTGTTTTGAAAAGGAATCAAATGAATCGTTTCCTTCTGCGGGAGTGTTTAAAGTCGCAATATGAACGTTTCGTTCGACGATCGATTGCAACGCTTCGTAAGCGGGCGAAGGCCAGAAAAGCAAACGATGGGAAGGCACACTTCTTTGAAGCATTGCAAAAAGATGTAAGAAGCCCGGATCGGAAACTCCCCGCGCGGTGATTGTATTCTGTGGCCTGTCCTGAATTACATCAATTCGGACACCGTCCCGTTTCTTGATTGGTGTTTGTGGTGGAATGTGCATCAGCCCGTCCATTTGTGAGAGTGACGAGATGGAACTGGACCCACCTGCGGTGCGTCGAACATAGGTTTGTCCTTCTATGTCGAAACAATTCACTCTATAGAAATAGTCGTGGTTCTTTGCGGGGATTTCCTCGGAGGAAATAAAAACAGAACGGGGCAGAGAAGAATGAACGTGAGACAGTTCGCAAACCAGCGGTCGCAAATATAGATAAGAGCAGACGTGGGCCGCAGCCGGATATCCTGGAAGTCCTAGAATTGGGATCCCGGAAATTTCTCCGAGAATCACCGGTTTTCCAGGAGTCATCTTCACTCCTCGAAAATGGATTTTTCCCATGATGCGAATGACGTCGGCCGTTACGTCTTTTGTTCCTTTGGAAGTTCCGGCAGAAATGACTACGATATCGCTTTCATGAACGGAAAGCTTGAGCGTTTGCGCAAGATCGTCAGCTTCATCCGGTACCAGATCCATCAAATGGAATTCGCCACCCCATGTCTGCACAAAACCTGCAATCATTGCGGAATTTGATTCCAAAATTTTTCCCGGTTGATCCGTATCGTAGGAATGGACAAGTTCTGAGCCGGTGGGAATAAAACTAACAACAGGTTTTTTGTAAACCTCTACAGGATCGCAACCGGCAGCCAGCAGCAGCGAAATGTCCTGGGGCTGCAATTGTTGATTCGGTAAAAGGAGCAAGGTTCCCTTGTCGAAATCTTCACCGGGCCGCCTCACGTTCTGATAGATGTTCGGTTTTTTATCCAGCACCGGCACATTTTCTTCCCATTGAACGTCCTCGATCCTGATCACCGAATTAAACTGTTCCGGGACCACATCCCCTGTGTTGATGAACTGCCACTGCTCCTGGCGCAATCGTACGAGCGCATCGGGGATCGTGGAACTGTTAACGGCGATTCCATCCATTGCGGCTACGGCGATTGCGGGATTGGCCCGTTTCGCGAATACCGAGCCGGCCAGCACGCGAAAGACCGCTTGTCTCGCAGGAATTGTTTCCGTGGTGCCTCGTATCTTTTCGATCACCTTCTGCAGGATCTGAAGACTCTCCGAATAACTGATCGGTTCCATGGTTTGACCTATTATAGCGCGGGCTCTTATTGCGGTGCGGTCGACTGTCCAAAAAGTCAGTTGGAGCGCGGACTTCCAGTCCGCAAAAACATTGTAGCTCAACGAGTTCGTTGCGGGCAGGGATGCCCGCGCCCCACTAACTCGCGGCAATTCTTGACTTTTTGGACAGTCTCGCCGGCGACTCGCCCGCAAAATATCCTAGGGGAATAGAATTGCTATAATCTGCGAACCTTCGGCTACTGTATCTCCTCCTGGCGCAACAACCGTGAATGCATCGGCTCTTGAAAGAGTAGAGAGAGACGCTGATTTTCCGAGAACAGGCTTTGCAAACCACTTCTCATGCTGTTGGCGCAAGCGGAGCCGAACATAATCTGTTTTTGAGGAAAGAGGCTTGATGCTTTCCTCCAGGTAGGCTGGAACGGTTTTGAACTTGCTTTCAAAGAAGCTTTGAAATTCGATATCCTCTCCTGAAAGATGGCACAGGAATGGCAGTACAAACTGATAAAACACGACAAGAGAAGAGACTGGCTGACCGGGTAGTCCAAACACCCATTGCCGGCCGATGGATGCAAAGATAGTTGGATTGCCGGGGCGGATCGCCAGACCATGAAAGACAACATTCGAATCAGGAAACAAACGAATCACTTCTAGTGTGTAATCGCGTTCTCCAACTGAGCTTCCCCCTGATACCAGCACCACATCCGCCCGGCTTAGGGCTTCAGTCATTGCTTCTTTTTGCGGTTCCAATTCATCGCGAACGATTCCAAGCGTGTGAACCTGGAAACCGTACTGCCGGCACGCCGCTGTCAGAGAGAGCGCATTCGTTTCGCGGATCTGTCCTTGTTCAGGCTTGCTGTGAAATTCAACCAATTCGTTGCCTGTGCTGATGATTGCTACCCCAGGTCTCCTTATCACCGATATCTCGGTGATTCCAAACGTAGCAAGCGCGCCCAGATCCTGCGTCCGCAAACGGTGAGACGCCGGGAATAACACTTCGTCGCGCCGGAAATCTTCCGCCCGAAGTTGCACGTTTTCGTTTGGTGAGACAGCCTTGTTGATCAACACAGTCTCATCATTTCGAGATGTATTTTCCTGCATGACAACTGCATCGGCTCCTTCGGGAAGGAAACCACCTGTAGGGATAAACATGGTTTCACCGGAGTTTACCTTTTGCTCAGAAATCGCTCCCATCAAGATTTCCCCCACAATTCTTAACTTCACAGGTGCGGCGCTTACGTCTTTAGAACGCACTGCAAAACCATCCATGAAGGAGCGGTTCGCAGCGGGTACATCCTCAGGAACATGCAAGTCGTTCTCGAGATACAGGCCGAGACTGTCCGTTAATGGTCGGATTTCAGGCGAAAGTCTTGGGTACGAAGATAACCGGTTCCAGGCTTCCTGAGGACTCAAACTATCCGGAATATTTTTCATGAATTTGTATCGCCGGCCTCCGGCCGGCAAAACATTTTGTGGTATGTAAGTCCGGCCGGCTGGAAGCCGGCGGTACAAAACTTCATACTGCTTTATTCTGGTATTCACCGCTGAGGATCCGGTGATACTGATTGGATTGTGACCAGTTATGAAGCTCTTTGATTCTGATGATCGGAAACGGATGGGAACGAAATGCGGTATGGTACATCTTCATCACTCGCACGAATAGCTGATCATCCATATCCTTCAGCTCATCCGCTTGTTTCAGGATTTCCTGAATGTTTACCTGAGTCTTCAAAGACTTGGAAAACCCGGAGAGCTTCGCCATCGTTGTTTTGGCGACTTCCGCATTTTGAACGACAAGCAATCCGCCGCGGTCACAGCTGAATTCTGCTTTTCTCTCCCAGGAGCGGAGCGCCATTTCAATGGGAAAGAAAGTAATCGCCGCCACTTTGAAAAACAGGCCAAAGAGCTCGGTGCCGACATAACTGAGTAGATACAGCAGTGTCTTGTACATCATGTGATTGCATTTGATGTGCGTGAGCTCATGCGCAATCACAAACAGCAGCTCTTCTTCAGTGAGCAGGTCTAAAACACCCGACAACAATGTCACGGAATACTTTTCCATGCCGAATGTAAATGCATTCGGGATGTATGCGGTGGCGATGTAAATCTCCGGCATCTCTTTGATATCGAGAACGTCGCATGCTTCTCGAAACAGATTGTGCACCTGCGGAAATTGCTTTGAGCTGACCCGAATGTTTTGTGAAACGTTGAGCATTTGAAGCGTTTTTTCCACATAACTTCCGGATACCTTTCGAAGCAACAATTGCATTCCCGGCAAGTGATCCAGTTTTCGTAACGCTTCACGATCTGCGCTATGCTGAAAGGCTGATGGTGTAAGTCCTGTAAGTACTTTTCTTTGTGATGAAGCTTTTTTTCTGGGCATCTCTATAACTCCTTAGAAAACAAAATATTACTTGAAACTTGGCGTCTTGGCGTCTTGGCGGTTCAATTTCTCCAATATCTTTTCATGAACTCCGTCAAAAGATCCATTCGACATCAAAATCAGTTTGTCCCCTTCTTTTGCATGTGTGATCACAAACTCCACCAGTTGTTCATTGGACTCGAAATAATGCGCAGGAGTTCCATTACGATCAATGTCAGCGATCAAGGCTTGCGGGTCTAGCCGGACGGCTGGCGGTAATTTTTCCGGCTCGAACACGGGCGCAATCGCAGCAACATCCGCGGATCGGAACACTTTTCCGAAATCCTTCTGAAATACGTTTCGTCTACTGGACCAGGACCGGGGCTCAAAAATCCCCCAGATCCGCGATTTTGGGAACACCCTCCGAACTCCTTCCAGCGTCGATTCAATCGCCGTAGGATGATGAGCAAAATCGTCATACACTGAGATTCCGTTCACTTCGCCGCGCAGTTCCATCCGTCTCTTCACTCCTTGAAACGCATCAAAGGCGCTCTGGATCTGTTCCGCTGCGATTCCGAGCGTTTTTCCCAAAACGGCTACTGCGGCAGCATTCAAAACATTGTGGCGGCCAAAGGTACGGAGTCTGAAATTCTCCTCATTTAAGCGAAAGGCTGCTTCGCCTGAAATCCATCCTTCCAGCGCCACATGGTAGTCGCTTTCAGGATCGAATCCAAAACTCCAAATTTGGCTGTACCCCTTCTTTGCGAGGCGCATCGCTACTTCATTGTCCCGGTTCACAATGATCGTTCCGTTGGATGGAATCACTTTGATCAACTGCCAGAAGGCATTTTCAACAGAGGCCAGGTCCGAATAAATGTCGGCATGATCGAATTCTACAGGATTTAGAATCACCGTTTCTGGAAGATAGTTGACAAACTTCGGACGCCTGTCCATGAATCCTGTGTCGTACTCATCTCCTTCAATTACGAAATGATGCCCCGACCGGTTCCACTCATAACTGCGTCCAAAGTTAATCGGCATGCCACCGATCAAAAAGGATGGACTGAATCCTGCGCTCTGCAATAACCAGGCAGCCAGAGACGAGGTTGTGGTTTTTCCGTGCGTTCCGGCAACGACGATGGAATGGTTGTCGCGCAAAAAAAATTCCTTGATCGTTTCGGTCATCGAATAGAAGGGAATACGCAGATTCAATAACTCTTCCAGCTCCGGATTGCCGCGTGGAATCGCATTTCCCGGTATGACAAGATCCGGTTTGGCTGTGTGGAGATTCTCCGCGCGGTAACCGGAATAGAGTTGCACGCCAAGATCCTGAAGCTGCGTGCTCATCGGTGGATACACGTTCGCATCAGAGCCGCTTACTTCGTAACCTTTTTGTTTCAACAGTCCGGCCAGGGAAGCCATGGCCGTGCCGCAAATGCCGATTAAATAAATGCTTCTAATACGTTCGAAGGTCACAGAACTGCTCCCTCCAGGATGCTTAAACGGAAATGTGGTTCTGAAGAAACGCGCGCCGCAACTCCCAGCGGGAGAGTCCAGTTCATGGCGGAAACATGTCCGGAGGGAAAGTTATAGAATATGGGCTTTCCGAAATTAGCAAGAAGATCCAGAATCACTTCTTGCAGTGTGTAACCTTGATTCTCTGTTTGAACACAATCCTTCATCTCTCCAAAGATAAATGCTTTCACGCCATCGAACTTTCCAATGAGTTTCAAATGAGTGAGCATACGGTCGATCTGGTATGGCTTTGCGGCAAAATCCTCCAGGAACAATATCGTATTGTTCCAATCCGGTTCCCAGGGAGTTCCCACGGCAGCCTCTAACAAGGCCAGACAACCTCCCGACAAAATTCCTTCAGTCTTGCCGGGAATCAGTACCTCAATGGATTCCGGCGCAAGTTCATAAGGACCAGTTTGCTGGAGAGCTTTTTCGAATGAATCAGCGTGAACATGACCGCGCGCAAAATCGCCTGAAGCCATCGGGCCATGAAAAACGATCCAGTTGTGCATGCGTTGGAAATAGAGATGCAGACTGGTGATGTCCGAACACCCGAGAAGTATTTTAGGTGTGAGATCTTGAAACTCGCGTACGTCTGTAAGCAGACGGGAGGAGCCATAACCGCCACGCGCAAAGAAAATTGCATCGACCTGTGAATCTTTTAAGGCCTGCAAAAGTTCCGCGCGCCGCTCTTCATCGCTTCCCGCCAGGTATCGCAGTTTACGGTAAACATCGGAGCCGAAATGAACATCGAGACCCAGTCTGCGCAGCGCCTCCGTTCCCGGCTCAAAAAAATCGGGGCGCACCGGGCTCGCAGGAATCACGATTTGCACACGAGAGCCAGTCGAAAGACGTTTGGGTTTCAACATACTCAATTTTTCACCGCAGAGAACGCTGAGAACGCAGAGTTAAAAAAAACATCTTTGTCTTACCTCGGCGGTCTCCGCGTACTCTGCGGTAAAATTTTAACTGACGGGATTTTCCCGTTTTGCTAGAAGATAATCCAGTTCGCCGCTGACGAGCTGTTCGTAAGCTTTTCTCGCGGCATCCTGCTCCGCCTCTTTTTTTGTCGTGCCGGTTCCGCAGGCTACTGCAACATTTCTGATTCGAATGTCCACATGGAATACTTTCTGATGATGGGGGCCTTCTTCCAGGATGATTCCATAATCGGGCGGAATCTCACCAACACTCTGCAACCTTTCCTGCAGGATGGATTTGAAATCGTTGAAATGAAAATCCTCTTCCACCACATTTTGAATCGTTTGCTTGAAGTGATGATGCACGAATCGCTTTGCTTCTTCCAAGCCGCCATCCAGGTAGATCGCTGCGATCAAGGCCTCAAATGTATTCGCGAGTAAGGATCTCTTGCTTCTTCCGCCTGTCTTTTCCTCGCCCCTGCCGAGCAACAAATGACTTCCAAGGTCAATGTCTCGGGCCTTCTCGCTCAGAATCTCGGTGCTGATGATATAAGACTTCACCTTTGACATGTGTCCTTCCGTGTAATCCTGAGCGTAGGCATTGAACAAAAGCTCACTGATGATGAAACCCAGTATGGAATCACCGAGGAATTCCATGGTTTCGTTGTCATCGATATTCCGCTCGGCATTCTCGTGAGAGAAAGACCGGTGGGTCAAAGCTCTAAGAAGAATCTCCTTATTACGGAAGGAATAGGAGACCTTTTCCTGAAGATCCTCGAACATAAGGGCTGTCCATTTTATCATAGTTGGCGTTGAAGTCGTAATTCTTTGCGTATCCGCGCTGAATCGGATATCTTTACTCCTGATGAAGATCGAGAGAAACCGCACACAGACGGTGCGAATCGGCGATGTTTTGATCGGAAACGGCCATCCGATAGCTGTCCAGAGTATGTGCGCCACTCGTACACAGGATATAGACGCAACGGTCGAGCAAACGCACCAATTGCAGAATGCGGGGGCTGCCATCGTCCGGATTGCAATCGACAGCGATAAGGATGCTGAAGCGCTAAAAGAAGTGCGGCGACAAACCACGGCAACTCTGTCTGTGGATTTGCAGGAAAACTACAGGCTCGCTGGCAAGATTGCTGGATATGTGGACAAAATTCGCTACAATCCCGGTCACCTTCATCATCATGAAAGAGAGAAAAGCATTCCTGAAAAAGTGAAGTGGATCGCGGATGTGGCAAGGGATCATGGAAATGCAATCAGGATCGGAGTTAATTGCGGATCGGTCGCGCCGGAATATCTCGCACGTTATCCAGGCGATCAAATGAAAGCGCTTGTGGAATCCTCCGCGTATCATTGCGCGCTTCTGGAGGATTTGCAATTTGACAAATATGTTGTGAGTTTAAAGGATTCCGATCCACAAAAAGTTGTGGAAGCGAACGAGCAGTTCAGCGAGCGAATGCCACATGTGCCGTTGCATCTGGGAGTCACGGAGGCAGGATTGCCGCCGGATGGCATCATCAAAACGCGTTTGGCATTTGAGAAATTGCTGGCTAAAGGAATCGGGGACACGATTCGTGTTTCCTTGACTCTACCGAATCCACGCAAGCATGAAGAAGTGCTTGTGGGAAAACAGATCATTGAGGACGTGTACGCAGGCCGATTCATTTCTGTGCCCGATTTCGGTCAGGGGATGAACATCATTTCCTGTCCGAGCTGTTCGCGCGTGGAAAATGAAAGGTTTGTGGAGCTTGCGGAAAAGGTCAAAGAGTTGACGGCTTACGCTAACGCTCACAAAGTCACGATCGCGGTGATGGGGTGTCGTGTGAATGGCCCCGGTGAAACCGACGATGCAGATCTGGGCTTATGGTGCGGTCCCACGCATGTTAATTTTAAACGCAAAGCCCACACCATTGGCGCCTTCACGTATGATGAAATCCTGCCAAGGTTGCGAGAGGAATTAGACACGCTCATTCAACGCCAAGACGCCAAGACGCCAAGAGTTTAGATTCCAAGCAGCTTCAACTGAGCGTCACTGACTGGCATCACTGAAAGGCGGGGCAATCGGACCAACGCAAAATCGGCAAATTCTTTTCGGGCTTTAACTTCAGCTAAAGTGATTGGCCGTTTCAAACGCTCTAGAACCTTGATTTCCACAACTACCAATCTTTCATTTTTCTGCTTTGGATCCGGATACGCTTCTTTTGTGATTTCCGCCAAACCAATAATCGCTTTCTCTTCACCTGTATGGTAAATCAGAACCGTATCCCCCTTTTTGCAGGAACGAAGATTCCTCAACGCAACGGGATTTGACACCCCATCCCAAACGGTGTGTTTGTCCTTTTCCAGGTGTTGATATCCATAAACATCGGGATCCGATTTAAACAACCAGTAAGCCATAATTACTTCGCCTTTCCTTGATTTGCTACAGCTTGCATCGCTTTCTGCACAGCTTCGGGATCACCCAGATAATAATTCCGAATCGGTCGTAAATCATCGTCCAGCTCATAGACCAGAGGCATTCCTGTTGGAATATTCAAATTCACTATGGCGACCTCCGGTACTTTGTCCAGATATTTCACCAGGGCTCTTAAGCTGTTTCCATGCGCGGCGATGATTATTTTTCTGGCGGACTTGATTTCCGGCGCGATCGTTTGATGCCAGTATGGAAGAAATCGTTCCACTGTATCTTTTAGACATTCGGTTAACGGTATTTCCTCTTCCTTCAGATTCTTATACTGGGGATCGTTTCCAGGAAAACGCTCATCGTTATGATCGAGTGGAGGCGGCGGAATGTCGTAGCTTCTGCGCCAGATGTGAACCTGTTCTTCACCGAATTTTGCCGCAGTTTCCGACTTGTTCAAGCCTTGCAGCGCTCCGTAATGCCGTTCGTTTAGACGCCACGAGTTTTTTACTGGAATCCACATCAGATCCATTTGATCCATCACGATCCACAGTGTACGAATCGCTCTCTTCAACACAGACGTGAACGCCATATCGAAGGTGTATCCTTCGCGCTTCAAGACTTCGCCGGCCTGTTTTGCTTCCTCTAATCCCTTCTCCGATAAATCCACATCAGTCCAGCCGGTAAATCTGTTCTCGCGGTTCCAAATGCTTTCTCCATGCCTTAGTAAAACCACTTTGTGCATGATTCACCTTTTTGGCAGTTTCGCAAATTGGGCTTCGGCGCCCAGTTTTTCTTCGATCCTGAGCAATTGATTGTATTTGGCCATGCGGTCGCTCCGGCTTGCGCTTCCCGTTTTGATTTGCCCGCAGTTGGTGCCAACAGCAAGATCAGCAATCGTGAAATCTTCTGTTTCGCCGGATCGATGGCTTGCGATGCAAGTATAATTTGCCGCGAAAGCCATTTTCATTGTCGCAAGCGTTTCTGTCAAAGTGCCGATCTGATTCACTTTGATCAATATCGAATTCGCGATGCCTCCTTCGATTCCACGGCGCAGCTTTTCCGTGTTGGTCACGAAAAGATCGTCACCGACAAGTTGAACTTCCTTCCCGAGTTTATCGGTCAACAATTTCCATCCTGTCCAATCATTTTCTCCCATTCCGTCTTCAATGGAAAAAATGGGATATCGTGAGATCCAATCCTCATACAAACCGATCATTTCTTCGCTGGAGCGCCTGGATTTATCGGATTTCTTCAGGACGTACCCGCCATCTTCGTAGAATTCGCTGGCTGCCACATCCAGGGCGAGACTGATTTGATCTGCTGGTTTATAACCGGCCGCTTCAATGGCACGCATCATGAGCTCAAGGGCCTCCTCATGCGATTTTAACTGCGGCGCGAAACCGCCTTCATCTCCCACTGCTGTGATGTTTCCGGCTTTCTTCAGGATTTTTTTCAGATGATGAAACACTTCGCAACCCATCCGGATCGCTTGTGAAAAGGAAGAGGTTCCGTGCGGCACAATCATGAATTCTTGAACATCCAGATTGTTGTCCGCGTGCGCGCCGCCATTGATCACGTTCATCAAAGGGATGGGGAGTACGTTGCCTTGTCCTGCGCTTAGATATTCATAGAGATTTTTGCCTTCGGAAACTGCAGCCGCTTTGGCGACAGCCAGGGAGACCGCAAGAATGGCGTTTGCTCCAAGGTTTGCTTTGTTGGGAGTCCCATCCAGCTCGATCATCTTTTGATCGATCTCGGCTTGCTGAGTGGCTTGCTGTCCTAACAGCGCCGGAGCAATTTTCTCACGAATGTTCGAAACAGCTTTTCGGACTCCTTTTCCCATGTGGCGGGCGGGGTCTCCATCCCGCAGTTCCAGCGCCTCGTACTGGCCAGTGGAAGCCCCTGAAGGCACGGCCGCGCGCGACCAGGAACCGTCGCTGAGGTGCGCTTCGGCTTCAACTGTTGGTGTGCCTCGTGAATCCAAAACCTCACGCGCTAAAATTTTCTGGATCGTCGCCATGGTTCTTCCTCCCTTACAGTTTTATCACATATCTGATAACAAGAGACTCAACTGTTTTTGACTTGAATTTTGTGGGAACTTATATTTTATTCTACTTAGCAGCCGGGTGGTATTCTTTTTACGGTTGTGTGCCTACGGGCCGGGAGATAAAAATGAAAGGTTCTAAAAGTAAAAAAGTAAGCGTTCCCGATATTATTTCGATTCTTCCACTGAGAGATGCGGTGCTTTATCCGGAGCTCATGATTCCGTTGGTGGTGGGACGGGACAGATCCGTGAAATTGATTGAGGATTCGATCAAGAACGACAACATCATCGGTCTGGTGACTCAAAAAGATCCGAAGATTGAGGAGCCGAAACAGGATGATCTGTACGGTGTAGGCACAACTGCTTTAATCACAAAAATGATCCGGATGCCGGACAGCACATTGCGCGTGATCGTGCAGGGTCTTTCCCGTTTTCGCGTGGAGTCGTTCCTGCAGACTGCGCCCTATTACGTGGCCAAAGTGGACATCATCGATGAGCCGGATGAAAAGAGTCTGGAAATTGACGCGCTCGTGATGAATGCGAAAAAGCTATTTAAGAAGCTCAGCGAAATGGCCAGCTATTTATCCTCAGATCTTGCGTCGGTGATTGTGAACATGGAAGCGCCCGGCAAGATGGCCGATCTTGTCGCCTCCAGCTTGAAAATTTCTACCGAAGAAAAACAGGATGTTCTGGAATGCGTGAATTTGAAGGATCGCCTGGAAAAAGTAAACATGTTGCTCAATAAAGAGATCAACATCCTGGAGATTGGCAATAAGATTCAAACGCAGGTGAAAGGCGAGATCGATAAGACCCAGCGGGAATACTATTTGCGAGAACAATTGAAAGCGATTCAGAAAGAACTGGGAGAAGGTGATGAACGCGGAATGGAAGTAGAAGAGTTCCGCGAGAAAATTGAAAAGGCAAAAATGCCTGCAGATGTGAAGAAGGTTGCTGAGAAAGAATTGAAGCGTCTTTCCAAAATGCATCCTGCTTCTGCCGAATACTCCGTCTGCCGCACGTATCTGGAAGTGCTGGTTGAGCTTCCCTGGATGATCGGCACGGAAGACAATCTTGATGTGAAAGAAGCAGAACGGGTATTGCATGAAGATCATTACGATCTGGAAAAAGTGAAGAAAAGAATTCTGGAATACCTTGCCGTTCGACAGCTGAAAGCGGACATGAAAGGTCCCATCCTTTGCTTTGTGGGACCTCCGGGCGTGGGAAAAACATCGCTGGGACGTTCGATTGCCCGCGCTCTTGGACGCAAATTCATCCGAATTTCATTGGGTGGTGTGCGCGATGAAGCTGAAATCCGCGGACATCGCAGGACTTATGTAGGCGCGCTGCCGGGACGAATCATTCAAAGCATCAAGAAAGTTGGATCTCACAATCCGATTTTCATGCTGGATGAGGTCGATAAAATCGGAACTGATTTTCGTGGAGATCCATCCTCAGCTTTACTGGAAGTCCTGGATCCTGAACAGAACTTCGCGTTTTCCGATCATTATCTGGAAGTCCCCTTCGATCTTTCGAAGGTGATGTTCATTGCAACTGCGAACTTGCTCGATCCGATACCGCCTGCGTTGCAGGATCGTATGGAAGTCATCGAGATCCCCGGTTACATCGATGAAGACAAGTACAGGATTGCCACCAATTTCTTGATTCCGAAACAGAAAGATGCTCACGGACTCAAGGAAGATCAGCTTTCTTTCGCTGAAGAATCGGTCAAAGAGGTGATCCACAATTACACGCGTGAAGCTGGTGTGCGAAATCTTGAAAGGGAACTTGCGACCATTTGCCGCGGAGTTGCGAAAGAAGTTGTGGAAGGCTCAACGCAGCAAAAAGCCATCACGGCTGATGATGTCAGCAAATATCTCGGCCCGATCAAGTTCTTTTCGGAAGTGGCGGAGCGTACAGCAGTGCCCGGTGTTGCTACCGGTCTTGCATGGACTGCCACAGGAGGCGACATCCTGTTTGTGGAAGCCAGCAAGATGAAAGGGAAACGAACACTATCGTTGACCGGACATCTGGGGGATGTCATGAAAGAATCTGCCCAGGCTGCTTTGAGTTACTTGCGTTCCAAGGCGAAAGACTTGAAGATCCCTGAAGACTTCTTTGAAGATTACGACATCCACGTACATGTTCCTGCGGGAGCTCAGCCGAAAGATGGCCCTTCGGCAGGAATTACTCTTTTTGTCGCTTTGTTATCGATGCTTACCGATAGACCGGTAAAGAACGATGTCGCGATGACCGGAGAAATTACATTACGCGGAGCCGTTTTGCCGGTTGGCGGTATCAAAGAAAAGGTTCTTGCGGCAAAGCGTGCCGGTCTGACGAAGGTAATTCTGCCGGATCGCAACCGCAAAGATCTGGACGATGTGCCGGCGAACGTGAAAGATGATATGGAATACTTCTTCATCAAACGCGTAGACGAAGTAATTGATCTTGCCGTAAATCCACGCAGCGAAAGTGTAATGCTTGGCGAAGAAGAATCGACCATTCTGGAAGCAAAGGAGTTCTCAGAAGATCGTCCGACCAACCCGGTGAATTAACCGATGTAGCGCGGGCGTCCCGCCCGCGATCGTACGCTTGATCCTTGTCATGATCGAGATACAATCGATCACGATCAAGATTACGATCACGAGTACGATATTGAATGGATAGAGCGCTTTACTTCGACGATCCTTTTTTCGGTCCGCTGATTCAGATTTATATTTTCATCATTGGCTCCATTGTCGGGTCGTTTTTGAATGTTTGCATTCACCGGATTCCTATCGATCAATCGGTTGTAACTCCACGGTCCCGTTGTCCGAAGTGTGGAACTCTGATTCCCTGGTATCACAATGTCCCGATACTCAGTTATGTCTGGTTACGCGGAAAATGTTTCCAATGCGGTAATCCGATCTCGCCGGTTTACCCGTTCGTTGAATTTCTAACGGCTCTCCTTTTTTTGCTTCTCTACCGCTATTTTGGAATTTCCGTTCCGTTCTTGATTTATGCGTATTTCGGTTGCAGCATCATCATTCTGATTTTTGTCGATTATTACCACCGGCTTTTGCCGGCAGTCGTGACGTATCCCGCGATATTGATTGGAATTCTGACTTCTTTTCTGAATCCTTACATAGGACCAGGAGACTCCCTGCTGGGTGTTTTGATTGGAGCAGGCATTTTGCTTCTGGTTTATTTCTTCTACAAATTCGTTCGCAAGAAAGATGGACTCGGTGAAGGGGACATTGTGATGCTGGCGATGGTGGGAGCTTTTTTGGGCTGGCAGAATGTTCTGCTGGTGTTGTTTCTTTCCTCCCTGGCGGGGAGCGTTGTGGGATTCATTTTCATTTTCTTTCTGAAAAAAGGAACGGATTTCCTTTATCCCTACGGAACGTTCATCGGAGCTGCGGCTTTACCCGCTATCTTCTGGGGCGAATACTTTTGGAATCTCTACATCCTTTAGGATTCAACCGCCAAGGCGCCAAGACGCCAAGATAATTAAGTTCCTTTCTAATATTCTTTGCGACTTGGCGTCTTGGCGGTTAATTTCAAATCCTCATGAGGCGTTCGACCGAAAAGAAACTTCCGAAGAAACCGACGACCATGCCACCAGCGATGACTGCAATCACCATCTGAGTGGACAAGAAATGCAAAAGATCGGTCGTAAAGAAAGGCGCATTCAATGAGCTGACTTTTGTAATAATCCCAAAATACAGTAAGTAAAGCGATACCACTGCGGCGATTCCTCCCAGCAAACCCTGCAGAATTCCCTCCGCGAGGAATGGTCCTTTAATAAAAGAATTTGTAGCTCCCACAAGTCTCATAATCTCAATCTCATCTTTGCGCGAAAGGACCATAAGCTTGATGACATTGCTGATCGAGAAGGTGGCCGTGAACATCAGAATTCCACCGAAGAAAAGACCAACAATCCTGACAAACCGGATAATGAATTGAATTCTATCGATCCATTCCTGATCGTATTCCACATCCTCCACCAGCTTCTCATTTCTAAGCAGCGCGACCAGCTCCTGAACTGAGCCTTTGTTTTGGAACTCTTTGCGTATGGTGATCTCGTATGAGGAAGGAAATGGATTCGTGTCCAGATCCGTCGTGAGCTGTTTCATGCCTGGATAGTACTTCTGAAAACGACGCAACGCCTCTTCTTCCGTTATGAATTGATAGTTGGCAACGACACGGGAGGCTTTGATGATGGATTCCAGATGTCCCGCCGCGTTTCGGTTTGTCCCTTTGCTAAGGAAAACGTTGATGCGGACATTTTCCGTCCATCTGCCGATCATGTCGCTCAGATTTTCCGCAGTAAGTACGAATAGGCCGAACGTGAACAGCGAGAAAACGATGATCGCCATCGAAATGAAGTTGTTAAGCCGGTTTGACCACAGATTGCTGAAAGCTTCGGTCAGGAAGTATCGGAGCACGTATAACAATCTCATACAGATACGTCATCCACCATACGGCCGTGGTCCAGCAGAAGAATTCTTCCTTTGATTCGTTGAATCATTTCTTTATCGTGCGTGGCTACTAATACGGTAGTGCCACGGGCATTGATTCGCTTGAAGATTTGCATGATCTCCAAAGCGAGATCCGGATCCAGGTTGCCTGTAGGCTCATCGGCCAGAAGCAGGACCGGCTCATTGATCAAAGCGCGGGCGATGGCAACCCTTTGTTGTTCCCCTCCGGAAAGCTGTAATGGGTAAGAATGCATTTTGTGCTGGAGGCCAACCATTTTCAGGATCTCGTAGGCCCTGCGCCTCTGGATTTTCACAGAAATCCCGATGACGTGAAGCACGAAGGTCACATTTTCATAAACCGTTTTTCTTTTGAGCAGTTTAAAATCTTGAAAAACAAAACCTATGTTCCTGCGCAAAATGGGGATTTGATGGTCTGGTATGGTCGCAAAATTTCGACCGTTCACAATGATCTGACCGCTGGTAGGGGTCTCTTCGCGAATGAGCAGCCGCAGCAAGGTTGTTTTCCCGGCGCCACTTGGGCCTGTGACAAATGCAAATTGTCCTTTCGGGAGATGGAGCGTGATGTCATTCAGCGCAGTGTATTCCCGGTCATAACGCTTCGTGACATGAAACATCTTTACCATTTAACCGGTCCTGTCCTTTAATAACTTATTCACCACCGCGGGATTTGCCTTACCGGAGCTCGCTTTCATAACGAGTCCCACCAGGACTCCTTGCAGTTTCGTTTCACCATTTCTAAATCGGGCTACCAGATCCGGATTTCCGGCAAAAACCTGATCGATAAATCGATTCACACTGTCCAGATCCGATACCTGGCTTAATCCTTTTTCGGATACGATGACCTCAGGCATTTTTGCAGTTGACCACATTTCGTGAAAGACTTCTTTCGCTTGCGTGCTGCTGATTTTGTTCTCTTGCGTCAGATGGATGAGTCCCGCCACGTGAGCAGGAGTCACGGGTGACTGTCGAATGGAACCGGAAGTTTCTTTCAACTTTTCCAGTAGATCGCGCAAGATCCAGTTTACAGTTTGTTTCGGTTCTCGACTTAAATGCGCTGTTTGTTCAAAAAACTCTGCGAGCGCTTCATCTTCAGTAAGAACTCCTGCTTCCATTTTTGAAAGCCCGTATTCCATTTGAAATCTATGACGTTTTGCTTCCGGTAGTTCCGGAAGTGACTGACGCACGCGCTCTAGAATCTCAGCTTCAATCTTCAGAGGCAGTAGATCGGGATCCGGAAAATAGCGATAGTCCTGAGCTTCTTCTTTGGATCGCATGGAATCCGTCCTGTCAAGATCCGCATTGTAAAGTCGCGTTTCCTGAATAATTTCACCACCTGACTGCAGAATTCCTCGTTGCCGTTCAAATTCGTGATCAAGTGCCCTTGAGACATTCTTAAATGAGTTGAGGTTCTTGATTTCTACTCTCGTTCCAAGCTCACTGGCGCCATTCTGCCGGATAGAAATATTTGCATCGCAACGCAGGTTTCCCTCTTCCATGTTTGCTTCTGAAACGCCGCAAGTCTGCAGAATTGCTTTCAACTCCTTCAGGTAAAGGTAGGCTTCTTCGGAGCTGCGAATGTCCGGCTCGCTGACGATTTCAATCAGCGGGACTCCCGCGCGGTTGAGGTCCACGAAGCTTGCTTCCGATTGTTGCTCCACCCCTTCATGAAGAAGCTTTCCTGCGTCCTCCTCCATATGAATCCGCCTGATTCGAATCTCCCGCGGTGATTCATGGATCATGATTTTCAAACTTCCATCTACGGCGAGAGGCTGATCGTATTGTGAGATTTGATAACCTTTCGGAAGGTCGGGATAAAAGTAATTTTTTCTTGCGAAAACGGAAACAGGAGGAATTCGACAGCCTACGGCAAGGGACGCGCGCAGGGCGAGTTCAACGACTTTTTTGTTGAGAACCGGCAGAGCACCCGGCAAACCCAGGCAAACGGGACAGGTATTTTGGTTAGGAGGAGCTCCAAAACGCGTACTGCAACCACAAAAAATTTTGGTCTCCGTGTCGAGCTGGGCGTGCACCTCCAGTCCGATAACGGACTCATACGTAACCACTTTTTCATAATAGCATTGTTAACAAAGTAGCGCGGACGTCACGTCCGAGCTGGAGTTTCTAGATTTTTTCGGTATTTGCGAGCTCCAATCCTAGTAATAAGACAAACGCTGTGCGGTGCGCCCTCTCCCTCCCATGGTCATCAATCACTGTAGGTTTGCCGCGGCTGTTCATGGGAGGGAGAGGGAGAAAGGGTGAGGGTAGGCGTGTAGGTTCTGAATTATTTCAAGTTTTTCTATTTCAAACAGGAGTCAGCTGAAGTACCATCTCGATAGTGTACTTTGTTTCTTCATTTGTGAAACGTTGAACCCTGAAATCAAATCCTTCACGATATTGTTTTCTTCTTTGGATCTGATTGTGATTTTCCATAAAAATGATGAACAGCGGCATTAATTTCGAAAAATCATTTAGCAAGAATTGTCACTCCTACCCTCACCTACCCTCACCCTCCCGCTGGAAGTTTATGCATCCGGGCAAGTCCACTGCAGCGAGAGGGAGAGGGCAGTTTGTCTATTGCATCAACCATTTCAACCATATCAATTCCTCCAGCGGTTCGAACCATTTCATTTGCGCTTTGCAAAAAATCCGTAGTCTCAGATGCAATCATGCGACCGACGAGCCTCACTCCTAGAATGTAGAAACTCCAGCGCGGGCGTCCCGCCTGCGATTAAAATCACTAAATGGCAATCTATCTCGGCCTGGGAAGTAACCTCGGTGATCGGTCTGAAAATCTACGACAGGCGCTCGAAAATTTTTCTGTTCTGCAGCGGTCCCCTTTTTATGAAACGGAGCCTGTTGATTTTTTGGAACAGCCCTGGTTT